>JANWVQ010000061.1 GCA_025056745.1 Ignavibacterium sp. | reverse complement strand
TCGAAGTTGAATTATTATTTTGAAAAAACTCTAATGATTTACCCTTCGTGTCTTAGTGTCTTTGTGGCAAAAACCCTCTTTTTCACCAAGACACGAGGGTACTAAGTAAATTCATTTGATTAATGTCATTTTCTTTACTTGGTAGAAATCTCCAGCTTTTATTGTGTATAAATAAACTCCGCTTGAAAGTTTACTTGCATCAAATTTAACAGAGTGATATCCAGCAGGTTTATCTTCATCAACTAAAGTAATTATTTCATTTCCTAAAATGTCAAAAACTTTTAAGGTAACCTTACTATTCTTAGCTAATTGATAACTGATAACGGTAGATGGATTAAATGGGTTCGGATAGTTCTGTTCCAAACTAAACTCACTAGGGACAGAAGAAATATCTTCAGAAAAGTTAAGTACTATTCCCGGTTCAGGTGCTGGTAGTTTTACAGTAGAATAAATTCTGAATTCACCTGGCTCTAAAGGCATTGGCATACCAGTATTTGTAACAAAAATACTATCTCGAGTAAAGTAATTATACCACCAACCTGGTTTACTAAAATTAGCACTTGGTGTAAGCTGCCCTACGTAGAAATTTCCTATAATCGCAACATCCATAGTTGGATGCATAAGGTTAATTTTCTTTACATAACCACCAACATCTATTGTGTAATTAGTAGTTGAGAATACAGGATAATTCTTTTTAAGATTTATTAACTCTCTAAAAACTTTATAGACATTTCTTCTATCAGTTTCAAAATAATAATTCCATCTAACAGGTTTTTCGCCAGTTCTTCCGTTAAACTCAATGCTGACATCGTATCCAAGTTCTCCAAATTGCCAAAGTAGTTTAGGTCCTGGAATAGTAAAGAAAAATGCTGATGCAAGTTGAATTCGATGTAGTGCGGTTCTGAGATTTCTGATGTTGTATGAGCCAAGGGAATTTCCATACTGAAGATTTTTATACATTAATCTTTCTTCATCGTGACTTTCCATATAAGTAACTAAATGAGGATATTGCCAGCCACGAGCTTTGTAAGATCCCCAACTTAAATCAGAGTTATACCCCATCGTGGCTTCGTTGTATTGATAATTCATATTTCCCCATAATAACATACCAGCATTTGCTAAAACAATCTCTTCACTATTAACTGCAAAATGTTCGAGAATTACATAAGCAGTTGGATCAACTTGCCAGATACGATTTGCCATTCTTGTTAAAATGTTGATACGGGATTGGTCATATTGACTCCACTGATTAACATCGCTTGTGAAGTTTTGTGTAAAGCCTTTTGACAAATCAAATCTAAACCCGTCGAACTTAAATTCTCGCAGCCAATATTCATTAACTCTATCGACAAAATATTTTGTCGCATTACTTTCGTGGTTAAAATCATTGAAAACACTGTATGGATGTCTTCCTGTTGGATTTAGATAAGGATTATTAGTTGCAGGTCTATTGTTTTGATCATCCCACCAAAGCATTGCAAGAGGTGAATGATTATCAGCGTGATTTAATACCATATCAAGTATGACAGCAATTCCATTTTGATGGCATTTATCAATAAATTCTTTTAACTTATTAGGCGTACCATAAAATTTATCTACAGCGGTATGATAAATAGGATTGTAACCCCAACTTAAGTTTCCAGAAAATTCCATAATAGGCATTAATTCAATTGCATTGACTCCTAAATTTTTTAGATACGAAAGAGTATCTATTAAAAACTGAAATGATTTCTGAGTAGAAAAATCTCTGACCAAAAGTTCATAGATAACTAAATTTTCCTTGGGTGGTTTCTGGAAATTTGTTACTTGCCATTGATATTGACTTTGTGCAGTTTGTAATACACTTACAATTCCACCAGTTTTACCAGATGGGTAAGGTTTTAAATTTGGGTATACCTGCGGTGGAATATATTGGTCGTTCCAAGGATCAAGAATTTTTTCAGAGTATGGGTCTCCTGTTCTGATTTTACCATCTACATAATATTGAAACGCATATTCCATAGCTGGAGTCAATCCAGAGAGCTCTATCCACCAAATAACACTATCTTGATTCACGTAGTGTCTTTTTAGAAAATAATTTGTTTGAACTTTCCAATCGTTAAAATCACCAATTAAGTAAATGAATTCTTTATATGGTGCAAATAATGCTAATGTTGCTGATACGGGGCTTGTATAATTTATGCCCGGCTTTATGTTTTGAGGTAACGGTTGATTAACAATTTGAGGATTGCAAAAAATTATAAATGATGTTGAATCTACAGATCCATTTGCACCAGTTGCAATAACTCTAACATTGTTAGAACCTATTGGATAGTTTGCGTGAACAAAATTAAAAAGCAATCTTGTTGAATCACTTTGAGCGACTTGATTCCCATTTATAAAAAGCCTGATTGACTGAATTTGTGTTTGAAGAACAACGGCTCGAATATCCATCTGTAGTGTCTGTCCAAATTTTACAAACGCAGGTGATCTTAAAGGGTCACCATATAATACCTCGACTTGAGGATTTTGAATAACAAGATTAACTCCGGGTTGATAAACCTTTACGAAAATATCAGGTCTTGTTTGTCTATTGGCCTCAGCACTTCTAAAAACAAAATTTAATGTCAATATTTTTTCCGAGGGATTTGTTATACCATAAAATTGTCTTGGAAGTCCGATTGTAAGTCGATAATAATTAGGACCTAATCGAGTTAAAGCCGGTTGAGTTTGATTATTACCCCAAGTTCCAATTACATATCTCCAATTCCCTAAATTTGTATTTACTCCTGTGTGTGCATAGACTGTTCCGGTGTAATTCAACAATTCTTCTGCGCCGGGTTTTGTAGCATCGAAGAAAATTACAATACTATCAGTTTCCATTGGAAATTGAGGAGTAGTTACAACTATTTGAGCATAAATATTAAATGTCAGATACAAATAGCCAACAATAATTAAAATGAATTTCATATTAACCTCATTATTTTTTATAACCTATTATTTGAATTATTACTTTTCTTTTTCGTGGTCTGTTATCAAAATCAACAAATATAATTTGCTGCCAAGTTCCTAATAAAAGCTCCCCGTTAGAAAATGGTATAGTCAAGGAAGCTTTTTGCAGGGATGCTCGCAAGTGAGAATGTCCATTTCCATCGTGCCAGGTTTGGTCGTGGTGATAAACTTGATTTTCTGGAATAAGTTTTTCAAAGAGCTTTGGATAATCCTTTATCAAACCAGGTTCATATTCTATAGTTGTAATTGCAGCAGTAGATCCGACTACAAAAACTAAAACATTTCCCTCGAAAAATCTATTCTCCGAAATTTTTGCTTGAACTTTGGAAGTGATATCGATAATATCACAATTACCTTTACTATTTAATTCAATCGAGTAGGTTTCAATAACTATATTCATTTAAACTTTTATTTTTATTAAAGTTAGAAAATATATACCGAATTTACAAGACAATTCATTCTTGTTAAAATGATGACTTTGTATAAATTGAGTTTACCTTGTTAATTCTTACTTAAGAAGGTAACTTTGTATTAGTATTTTATTAAAACTAAAAAGGAGAAATATGAATTCACAATATTATATCGAATTAGAAAATAAATATGGTGCACACAATTATCATCCTTTGGAGGTTGTCATTGCAGAAGGAAAAGGGGTGTGGGTTTGGGATGTAGAAGGTAAGAAATATCTCGACTTTCTATCAGCTTATTCTGCTGTTAATCAAGGACATTGCCATCCAAAAATTATAAATGCACTAATTGAACAAGCTAAAAAGTTAACTTTGACATCAAGAGCGTTTTATAATAATGCTCTTGGTGAGTATGAAAAATTTATTACTGAATTGTTAGGTTATGATAAGGTTTTACCGATGAACACTGGTGTTGAAGGTGGAGAGACTGCAGTTAAATTAGCTCGAAGATGGGCTTATGATGTTAAAGGAGTACCTAAATATGAAGCAAAGATAATAGTTGCAAATGATAATTTTCACGGTAGAACTATGATGGCAGTTTCTGCTTCAACAGATCCTGAATCCTATGAAGGTTATGGACCTTATTTACCTGGTTTTATTAAAATTCCATTCAACGATATTCCAGCATTAGAAAAAGCATTGGAAGATCCAAATGTTGCAGCATTTATGGTTGAACCAATTCAAGGAGAGGCCGGAGTTTTTGTCCCCGATGATGGCTATCTTAAAAAAGCTCAGGAATTATGTAAAGCAAAAAATGTCCTTTTGATATGTGATGAAGTCCAAACAGGATTAGCGAGAACTGGTAAAATGCTTGCTTCAGATTATGAGAATGTTAAGCCAGATATTTTAGTTTTAGGTAAAGCACTTTCAGGTGGAACTATGCCAGTTAGTGCAATTTTAGCAAATGATGAAATTATGCTTACAATTAAACCTGGTCAACACGGTTCAACTTTTGGAGGAAATCCTTTGGCTTGTAGAGTTGCAATAGCTTCACTTCAAGTTATTGTTGAGGAAAAATTGGCTGATAATGCATTCGAAATGGGAAATTATTTCAGATCTGAAGTTCAGAAATTTGTTAATGAATTCGAACATCTAGTGTTAGTTAGAGGAAAGGGATTATTGAATGCTGTAGTTATTAAGCCAACAGAGAGTGGGAAAACTGCTTGGGATTTTTGTGTTGCATTAAAAGAAGAAGGTTTATTGGCAAAGCCTACTCACGGTGATATTATTAGATTTGCTCCTCCTCTTGTAATTACAAAAGAAGAGATTGATTTCGCTTTAGAGAAAATTTATAAAGTCCTTAAAAATTTTAATTAAAATTCTGCTGGCGTTTGTTATAAAAAAAATTTAACAAATTGCCAGCAATCTTTTCTATTATGACAAAAACCGGATACGTAGCATTAATTGGTTTACCAAATTCAGGCAAATCCTCAATTCTCAATGCTCTATTGGGAGAGAAAATTTCTATTGTAACAGCAAAACCTCAAACTACAAGGAAAAGAATTCTTGGTATTCTTTCTGAAGAAAATTATCAGATAATTTTTCTTGATACACCAGGTATTGTAAAACCAGCTTATTTGCTTCACGAGAAAATGCTTGAACATATAGATTCATCATTAGAAGATGCGGATATAATTGTTTTGATATACGATGTTAGTTCTGATATTAGATTAAAAGAAGCAGAAGAAAATGAATTAATCAAGAAAATAATTAATGAAAAAAAGAAACCAATTATTTTGGTATTAAACAAAGTTGATACAATTACACAAGAAAAAACTAATGAACTAATAAACAAGTATACAGGGCAATATAACTTTGATGCTGTAATACCAGTTTCGGCATTATTAAATTTTAATCTTGAATCACTGCGTGAAAAAATTATCGAATTTCTTCCATCAGCTCCTAAATTATATCCAGATGACATCATTTCAGAGGAAACAGAAAGATTTTTTGTCTCAGAAATAATTAGAGAGAAAATATTTGAACTATATGAAGATGAAATACCTTACAGTTCTGAAGTCATAATAGCTGATTTCAAAGAAAGAGAAAAAGGAAAAGATCTAATTCGTGCAGAGATAATAGTTGAAAGAGAATCCCAAAAACCAATAATCATTGGAAAGGATGGAAGAGCCATTAAAAAATTAGGTCAACTTTCGAGAAAATCAATTGAGGAATTTTTGCAACGAGAAGTTTATTTAGATCTTAGAGTTAAAGTTAGAAACAAATGGAGAAGCAACGAAAAAATTCTTAAAAGTTTTGGATACGCTGTGAAATGAAAAAGTATTATGGTGAAGCGGCTCTTTTTCTGATAACTTTAATTTGGGGTGGAACCTTCGCTATTATTAAAAATGCTCTAAATGACATTTCGCCTTCTTTATTCCTTGCAATCAGGTTCACAATCGCATCTATTATTCTTTTCCCATTCCTTTATTCCCAATTAAAGAAAATAAGTAAAGAAACTTTCTTAGCAGGAACTGTTTTAGCAATTTTTTTCTTCCTTGGATTTCAATTTCAAACTATTGGTTTGAATTATACAACTGCAACAAAATCAGGATTTATAACAGGAACTTTCGTTGTAATAATTCCAATTCTTCAAACTTTAATTGAAAAAAGAAAGCCACGTGTTCATAATATCATCGGAGTAATTCTTGTTTTTATTGGATTAATTTTCCTTTCAAGCAAGGGTGAAAATCTATTTCATTTTTTCGAGGAATTTGGCTCTGATTTGAATATCGGAGATTTATTTACATTTATTTGTGCAATTCTCTTTGCTTTCCAGGTAGTTTATGTGGATATATTTACAAAAAAATATCCATTTATGCCAATGGTTTTTATTCAACTTTTTATTTCAGCAGTAGGAGGAACAATAGCTGCGGTTTTATTGCCTTCATTTGGTTTGGAGCAGACAAAATTTACATTAAATTTTAACGTTTTCTCAGCATTGTTATATACTTCTATTTTTGCATCAATTATTGCTATTTCAATTCAATTGAAATTTCAAAAAGTTGTAAGTCCGACAAAGGCAGGGATAATATATTCATTTGAACCTATAATGGCAGCTTTATTGGCTTTCATTTTACTCGACGAAAAAATTACTAACTTTGGCTTCATTGGCGGGGCATTTATCTTTGCAGGTCTAATAGTTTCAGAAATTTTCTCAAATAAAGATGAGTGAGTTAAAACGGGCAAAAATTATAGTAGATGGAGTTGTTCAGGGGGTAGGCTTCCGATATTTTGTTTATAGAAATGCGGTCGCTTTGGGTTTGAAGGGTTACACAAAAAACTTAATGAACGGTCAAGTTTTAACAGAAGTTGAAGGAGAGCTTGGAATGATAAATGAATTGATCGAAAAAATTAAGGTAGGACCAATTCACGCACACGTTTCAATGTGTAGTGTTGAATGGATGCCGTTTAAAGATGAATTTAAAGATTTTGAAGTAAGATATTATTAACCAAAATTTTCTATTCAATAGAGAAAGAAATGCTAAAAAATCAAGAAGATATTAGATGGACATATAAAATTGATGAATCTGAACTTGAGAAAGATTTGGTATTAATTGATAATGTTCAATTTATATACGAGCTTTCTTTAGCTGAATTAGAGCTTAAGGCACTTGGTGTTGACTTTACAGTTTTAAATGGACTTAGAGAATTTATAATTCATAATAAAAATAAAGACTTAATAGATACTATCAGAAAAAGGACTTCATACTTTAAATCTGTCTCAGGAAAATTAACTGATTACTTTTATATCATTCAGAAAAATAGGACTAAATCAGTTAATCAATATTTAACACATTGGATATACCCTTACAAAGGTAAATTCCATCCTCAAATGATCAGAGCTTTATTAAATATAATTGGAATGAGAAAAGGAGACTTAGTTTGCGATCCTTTTTCTGGTAGTGGGACTACAGCCTTAGAATCACAACTTCTAGGAATTAACTTTTACGGGATTGATGTTTCACCTCTTTGCGTTTTGCAAGGGAAAGTAAAAACAAAATCAGTTGAAAAAGTTATTGAGATAAAAGAAATTAAAAATGAAATCATAAATAGATTGAATCAAAATCTTTTTAATTCTGAAGCAAACTATTATAAAATTTTAGAAGATATTAAAGATGAAGATGTAAGAAATTTTTATCTATTGGCAAGGTTAGTTGCTATAAGCGATAATGCAAGACGTGGAAAAGAGTTTGAAAAATCTTTTGTTAAAAATCTCAACCTTATGGTAGATTCTGTTGAAGATTATAAAGAAGTGATTAATAAATTGAAACTTAACTTAGGAACAATTAACATTGAAGTTGGTGATGTTAGAAAAATAAATTTACCTGATAATTCTGTAGATGGAATTATTACTTCACCACCGTATTCAATTGCATTAGATTATGTTGAGAACGATGAACACTCTCTTATTGATTTAGGATATGAGATTGATAAATTAAGGGATAAATTCATCGGCGTTAGAGGAAATGGTAAGAATAAAATTGAACTTTACAATGAAGATATGAAAAAAGCATATTCAGAGTTTTATAGAATTTTAAAGCCAAATAAGTATGCAGTAATTGTTATTGGCAATGCTACTTTTCAAGGTAGGGAAGTTCAAACTGTAGAATTCACGATTGATTATATGCAAAATCTTGGGTTTGCTTTCGAGAAAAATATTTTGAAACTAATTTTTGGTTTGTATAATGTAATGAAAAAGGAAAACATACTTATCTTCAAAAAAATGAATTGATATGCTACAAGAAGATTACATAAAAAAATTAGAAGATTCATTAAAACAGTTTCTCCAACCAGTAAAAAACATCCCATTTAACATAGTAATAGAAGTATTATCATCTAAAAAAGTATTAGATTTTGATGAAAATAATTCAGAGCATAAAACAGTTTTAGAAAAAATTATTAAAGCAGCAGAGATTGCTGCAAAAGATATTAATATAAATGGAATAAGTAGGTCACGTCCAAATGAAGTTGGAAATGATGTAGAAGTTTTTGTAAAAAATGCTTTAACTAACTTAAATATCAAAGTAGAAACTCCTCAAACAAATCAAGGAAATAAAAAATCAACAGGATATCCAGATATTATTTTCTGGTATAATGATAAGCCCTATTATCTTGAATGTAAAACTTTTAATAAGAAAAATTTAACAACTACTCAACGAAGTTTTTATTTGTCTCCTTCAGAAGACTTTAAAGTTATTTATGATTCAATTCATTTTTGCTTGTCTTTTGAGATTTTTAACGAGAGAAAAAAGAATAAAAATTGGTATAAATGTAAAAGCTTTAAAGTTCTATCACTCGAAAAATTATCTTTAGATATAAAACACGAATTTAATTCAGACAATAAAAGACTCTATTCAAATAAAGATGGAGCAAAAATTTTATTTGAGAAAAATTTATGACAAAAAATTTTCCATTCAGAATCGGATTTGGTTTTGACGTCCATTCTTTCGCTGAAAATCGAAAATTGATTATCGGCGGAGTTGAAATTCCTTATCATAAAGGTTTGGCTGGTCATTCAGATGCAGATGTCTTACTTCACGCAATTTCAGATGCTTTACTTGGAAGTTTATCATTAGGAGATATTGGATATCACTTCCCAAATGCTGACCCAAAATGGAAGGATGTTGATAGTAAAATTATTTTGAAAAAATCTTATGAACTTGTAATCCAACGAGGTTATAAAATTTCTAATATTGACTCAATGCTGGCTGCCGAGGCTCCTAAAATTGCTCCTTACATTGAACAGATGAAAAAGCGTATCTCAGATATTCTTGATATTTCTGAAAATCAAATTTCAATTAAAGCAACAACTACAGAAAAACTCGGCTTCATTGGAAGGTCTGAAGGTGTGGCGGCAATTGCAAATGTTTTAGTTTATAAAGATTAATTATGTTTCAGGAAATTTTATCAAATTTATCTCAATTAAGCCCAATATTAATTTACCTCACAATTTTCTTTTTTGCATATATTGAAAATATTTTTCCACCCTCACCAAGTGATATAGTTATTGTTATAGGTGGTTCATTAGTGGGTGCACAATATTTACATTTTACTCCTGTTCTAATATTTGCAACTGGTGGTAGTGTTTTAGGTTTTCTTACTGCATTTGCAATAGGTTGGCAGATTGATAAAAGAATTATTCATAGTGGTAAAATAAAATTTCTCTCGGTTGAAGCTATTGATAATGTTGAAAAATCATTTCAGAAATTTGGTTACTATTTAATTGTTGCAAATAGATTTCTACCCGGCACCAGAGCAGTCATTTCTTTCTTCGCAGGTATGAGCAGATTAAATATTCATTTAACTTTCTGGCTTTCTTTAGCAAGTTCATTGATATGGAATAGTCTCTTGATTTCATTGGGATTATTCTTCGGAAATAATATTGAAAAAATTGATAGATTTCTTAATACCTACACAAATATTGTAATCACATTTACTGTTTTAATAATAATATTTCTGATTGTCAGAAATCTTTGGATTAAATACAAAAAGAGAAAATCAAATTGAGTTTATTTAAGAGATTAGAATCCAATCCTGAATTAAGAAAAGAAAAAAGAATTGATAGAGCTTTATTAATTCTTTCAGGAATTTTGTGTGGAATTTCTTTCCCACCTTTCCCTTTTCCAGTAACACTTTTGATTTTCTTCTTTTTAATACCATACCTTTTTGTAATTCAAAAAAAATTATCTCTGCTTGATATCAATAAATCATCTTATTTTACGTTTTTCTTTTTTAGCTTAATTACATTATACTGGGTAGGTAGCTGGCAAAGTAAAGCTGATCCTTTTCTAATGATTGGTGGAGGAGTTTTAGTTTTTTTCTTCCCTATTGTGCTTTTAATAATCAGCACGATGTTTTATTTAACAAGAAGAATTTTCAATCTCAATATCGCTATTTGGTTACTTCCAATTCATTGGGTAACAGTGGAATATCTTTTAACTCTTACTGACTTGAAATTTCCCTGGCTAACGCTCGGACATTCATTAGCAAATTTCACAGTTTTTATTCAGATAGCTGATATTGTTGGAAGTTATGGTTTGTCTCTAATAATTCTTTATGTAAACATTTTATTGTTCAAAGCCACAGAGAATTTGAAACAAGATTTAACTAAATCAGTTCGATTTATCGCAATCTCATTTTTTATTTTTTTATCGGTTATAATTTATGGTTATACAAAAATCAGTGATTCTGATAAAGAAAAAACAATTCGAGTTGGAATTGTTCAACCAAACTTAGACCCTTGGGAAAAATGGCAAACCGGAAGTCTTATTGATTTGCTTAACAGTTACTTCGAGCTTTCAGATAAGTGTATAAAAGATGGTGCGAAGCTTATAATTTGGCCTGAAACAGCCTTACCTGTTTATCTGCTTTCTGCAGAGTATAGTTATCTGACAGATTCAATTTATTCTTACATCAAAAGAAATAATGTTTACTTGTTAACAGGAATGCCAGACTTCAGAGTTTATTATGAAAATCCTCCCAAAGATGCAAAATACAGTGAGGCAGGTGATTACTATTTCACTACTTACAATTCAATCTTATTGTTTAGTCCATATTCTTCTGAGATTCAGAGATACGGAAAAATGCATTTAGTTCCCCTTGGTGAAAAAGTTCCTTTTGTTGAATCGCTTCCTTTCTTAGGGGAATTTTTTAAGTGGAATGTTGGAATAAGCAGTTGGAATACTGGTCAAGATACAACTATTTTTAAGTTAACTCAAGGAAATGATACCATAAGTCTTGCTGGACTTGTGTGTTTTGAATCTGTTTTCCCAAGTTTCGTTTCTGAGTTTGCAAAAAATGGCGCTGAGTTTATTGTGGTAGTGACTAACGATAGTTGGTACGGAAATTCCAGTGGTCCCTACCAACATAAAGAATTTGCTGCTTTGCGTGCCGTTGAAAATAGAAAAGCCGTTGTACGCTCTGCTAATGGTGGAATCAGTTGCCTGATAAATAAATATGGCGTAACAGAATTTGAGACCCGGATGTTTACAAGAACATCTTTTATGGTTGATGTCCCTCTTAATGAAGAAATTACTTTCTATACTAAGTATTCAATGATAATTCCAATATTAAGTTCAGCTTTTTCCTTGTGGATTGTGGGAATTTATTTTTTAATGTTAATAAGAATTAAATTGAAACTGTGAAGCATCAAAACTATTTTTGTAATAATATTGAAAATTAAAAGGTTTTTAGAATGATTATAACATTATCAAAGGAAGCGTTAAAATATCTTGATGACAAAATAATTCAAATTGAAATAGATGAAGAAGTTTTGTTGAAAAGTAATCTAAAACAGCGATTAAATATTGCAAAAGGTATATTAAAAAATCATTTAGTTGATGGATTAGATTATCAATTAAAAATCAGAAAAGAATTTGATAGAAAAATAGATGTCGAATAAAAATTTAGTTGATACAAACATATTTATTTATTACTTAAAGGATGATGAAGTTGTCACTTCATTATTAAAAGAAGAATTCATCTCTGAGAATAAAATTTTTTACTCAATAATAAACGAAATTGAGCTTCTATCCTTTCCAAAACTTAGTTCTGACGAGAGTTTGGTTATTAAAAATTTTTTGTCTTGTTTTAGTCGAGTATATATTTCCGATAATATCATCAATAGAACTATTGAAATCAAAAGAAAACACAATCTAAATCTCGGTGATTCAATCATTGCAGCAACCGCATTAGAATTGGAAGCAATTCTTGTAGCAAGAAATGAGAAAGATTTCAGTAAAATTATAGAAATAAAAATTTTTAATCCTTTCAGTAAAGATGCGAATTATTGACCTTCGTAGCGATACAGTAACAAAACCATCTCCCGAAATGCGCAAAGCAATGTATGAAGCTGAAGTTGGGGACGATGTTTTCAAAGAAGATCCAACTGTAAATAAACTTGAAGAATACGCTGCAGAACTTTTGGGTAAAGAATCTGCACTTTTCGTAACAAGCGGAGTGATGGGAAATCAAATCTGTTTGAATGTTTTAACAAATCCTGGTGATGAAGTAATTTGTGAACGCGATGCTCATATTTTTAATTATGAATCAGGTTCACCTGCAAAATTAAGTGGCATTCAATTGCTACCGATTGAAGGTAAGAATGGAATCTTTTCTGCTGAGCAAGTTGAACCTTTAATAAGACCAACTTCTGCTTACTATATGCCTCGTACAAAAGTTATTGAAGTTGAGAACACTCATAATCGGGCAAGTGGTGCAATCTGGCCTTTGGAAAAAATTGTTGAATTAAAAAATCTTGCAAAGAAGTATAATCTATTCTACCATCTTGATGGAGCCAGAATTTGGAATGCCTCAGTCGCTACTGAAATTTCAGTAAAAGAATATGCATCACATTTCGACACAGTTTCTTGTTGTTTGTCAAAAGGATTGGGAGCACCTGTTGGTTCTATCATAGCAGGAACAAAAGAGTTTATTAAAGAAGCTTATAGAGTAAGAAAATCCTGGGGCGGTGGAATGAGACAAGCAGGAATTCTCGCCGCAGCTGGATTGTATGCTCTGCAAAATAATATCCAAAGATTGAAAGAAGACCACGATAAAGCAAAATATCTCGCTCAAAGAATTTCGGAAAATCCAAATCTTGAAATAAACATTGATTTAATTCAAACAAACATTATTTTATTCAAACCAATTAAAATGTCTGTTGAAGAGGGAATAAAAAGATGTAAAGAAGAAGGATTGCTTTTGTCCGTTGGCAAGATAGATTTAATCAGAGCAGTAACTCATCTTGATGTTTCTCAAAAGGATATTGAAAAAGCTGCCGATATAATTGATAAAGTTTTTAGCTGAAAGGAACTTTATGGAAATAAAAGACTTCAATCATAAAACAAACGTTAAAGTTAGATTTCATGAAGTTGATATGCTTGGCGTTTGCAATAATGCTGTATATATTAATTATTTTGAACACGCACGGCTTGAATATGTTAAATCTGCTGGTTTAATCCCTCCGGGTGGAATTTTCTCAGACGGTAAACTTTTCTTTATGGTAAGAAATGAAATTAATTATCGCGATCACGCATACTATGATGATGAGCTTGAGATTTATTCAAGAATTTCATACATAAAAAATTCTTCCTTTGGATTTGATCATTTAGTAGTTAAAAAGAAAACCGCTCAAATAATAGCTGATGGAAAAGGAGTTGTTGTTTATGT
>JANWVQ010000017.1 GCA_025056745.1 Ignavibacterium sp. | reverse complement strand
TCGAATATTTTATTTCTTTTTCAAGTTCAATTTCATTTGATTCTTTGATATCATCAAAAAGAGATAGAGTTTCTTGCTTGGTGATTGTGTCCTCAATTTTCTTATGATTTACTTTCAAGTTTTCGTAAGATTTTATTTTTTCAGTTTCTGATTCTTCTTCAAATTCTGACTTATTTTTATCATTCATTTGAGAAGATAATTCTTTATCTGGAGAAAAATTGAGTGAAAATAATTCCAGAAGTTCTGCTTCGTTAATTACATTATCATTTTTATTTGAGATGTAATCTTTGAAAATTTTAGCTTCTTCATTTAGTGATTTATCATTTAGAAAACTATAAACAACTTCATTTGGTATCAATTTATTTGAAACTAATTCAAGAAATTCTATTGAATTATTTATGAAATCTAGTATTATCTCTTTCTTATATTCAGAAAAAAGTTTTTGATCTATTTTTTGTAATAATTTCTCAAAATCATCAGCATCAACAGAGATTAAATCTTTTTTGCCGAAATAATTTTGAATTATTTTTTTTTGATAAGGATAGAAAAAAGCATAGTCTAAAAAATAATAGAAGTCATTTATCCCAATATTTTTTTTATCGTTGAAAATTAATTTTTTAAGAGACCAATTAGGTTTTATCAAATGACTAATATTAAAGGATATAGCTTGAAGAAATAGATTTTTTATATCCTCTTGATTTAAAAAAGTCGATTTTATAGTCTCTTTGAAAATCTCATCAAATAAGAAATAAATTTTTTTCGAAGAATAATTAAATATAGATTTTTTCTTTAGAGTGTATAAATCTTTTTGAAAGAGAATTTTAGTCTCAGCTTGGATATAATTTTTTATTGCAGGATGAACATTTGAATCAATTATATCTTTATAGCTCAGAAAATCATTCTTAAAATTTAATTTTTCGAAGTTTAAGTTTAATAAATTGAAAACTAATTCTTTAAGCATTTAAGGTTGTGATTATGCAACTTCACTTTTTGATGCTTTTAATTTTGCAGCGAGATAATCTCTATTCATTCGTGCAATAAATTTAACTGATATACCTTTAGGGCATTCAGCTTCGCAAGCATAGGTATTTGTACAACTTCCAAAACCAAGTTCATCCATTACTTTAATCATTCTTTCAACTCTTCTATATCTTTCTGGTTGACCTTGAGGCAAAAGTCCAAGATGAGATATTTTGGCTGATACAAATAACATTGCTGAAGCATTCTTGCAAGCTGCTACACAAGCACCACATCCAATACAAGATGCAGCATCGAAAGCTTCTGATGCTACCTCTTTTGGAATTAATATTGAATTTGCGTCGGGTGCACCACCAACATTCGATGAAATGTAACCCCCAGCCTGAAGAATTTTATCAAATGCTGAGCGATCAACCATTAAATCTTTTATAACTGGAAAAGCTTTTGCTCTGAATGGTTCAACCCAAATTGTGTCGCCATCTTTGAAATTTCTCATATGAAGCTGGCAAGTAGCTATTCTTGGAATAGGTCCGTGTGGTTGTCCGTTTATTACTAAACCGCAAGTTCCGCAAATACCTTCACGACAATCACTTTCAAAAGCTATCGGTTCAAGTCCTTGAGATTCTAAATTATTATTTAATTCATCTAACATTTCTAAAAACGATGCATCAGGTGAGACAGTTACATTGTAATCAACGAAGCTTCCAACTGAATTAGAATTTTTCTGTCTCCAAATTTTGAGTTTAAGATTTAACTTTTTTGATTCCATTATTTGTAACTCCTGACTGTTGGTTTTACATATTCAAAAGTTAAATTTTCCTTGTGTAGTTCCCAATTAAAGTTATCTTTCATTTCCCAAGCGGCAACATAAGAATAATTTTCATCATCTCTTTTTGCTTCTCCATCTTCATATTGGTATTCTTCTCTAAAATGTCCACCGCAAGATTCATTTCTGTGAAGTGCATCAATGGCCATCAACTCACCGAGTTCAAGATAATCAGCAACTCTACCAGCTCGTTCTAATGTTTGATTT
This sequence comes from Ignavibacterium sp., assembly GCA_025056745.1. Taxonomy (GTDB): domain Bacteria; phylum Bacteroidota; class Ignavibacteria; order Ignavibacteriales; family Ignavibacteriaceae; genus Ignavibacterium. Next base: position 41,059 of record JANWVQ010000017.1, on the reverse strand, counting down.
ACGTCGTTACCACTACCGGGTACGTTTACATTTGACCAGAATTCATCTCTTAATTCTCTAATTTGTGAAATAGCTTCTTTAAGACCTTTTTCATTTCTTGACATTCCAACTTTATCCCACATAATTCTACCTAATTGCTTGTGTATATCATCAACTGTTCTTTTTCCTTTAATTGATAACAATCTTTTTGTCAAATCTTCAACATCATTCTTAACTTTTTCAAATTCTGGATGAGAAGTTTCAACTAATGAAGGTTTATATGAAGCAAGATAATCACCCATAGTGTAAGGGATAATAAAATACCCATCTGCTAAACCTTGCATCAGAGCAGAAGCTCCTAATCTATTAGCTCCGTGATCTGAAAAATTGGCTTCTCCTATAACAAATAATCCAGGTATGTTGCTCATTAAATTATAATCAACCCACAATCCACCCATCGTGTAATGTGGAGCCGGATAAATTTTCATTGGAACTTCATAAGGATTTTCGCCTGTAATAGTTTGATATATTTCGAATAGATTACCATATCTTTCTTCGATTACTTTTTTCCCAAGTCTTTTAATTGCATCTCTAAAGTCCAAATAAACGGCATCGCCTCCGTGAACGCCTCTACCTTCATCACAAACTTCTTTCGCTGCTCGTGATGATATATCTCTTGGAGATAAATTACCAAACGATGGATATTTTCTCTCTAAATAATAATCTCTTTCCTCTTCAGGAATATCATTAGGATGTCTCATATCATTTTTGAATTTTGATACCCAAACTCTTCCATCATTTCTAAGCGACTCACTCATCAGAGTTAGCTTTGATTGCGATTCACCGTGAATTGGTAAGCAAGTAGGATGTATTTGAGTAAAGCAAGGATTAGCAAACAAAGCCCCTCTTTTATGAGCTCTCCAAATAGCTGTGGCGTTACAATTCATTGCATTAGTTGATAGGAAAAATACATTAGAATATCCACCTGTTGCTAATACAACTGCGTGTGCAGAGTATTTTTCAATTTCACCAGTGATCAAATTTCTTACAACAATTCCTTTAGCTTGACCATCGATCACTACTAAATCTAACATTTCTCTTCTTGTGAACAACTTAACATTTCCAAGATCAATTTGTCGGTTCATTGAGGCAACAGCTCCAAGCAAAAGCTGTTGACCAGTTTGACCTTTTGCATAAAAAGTTCTAGAGACTTGTGCACCACCAAACGAACGATTATCTAAAAGTCCACCGTATTCTCTTGCAAAAGGAACTCCTTGTGACACACATTGATCAATTATATTTCCACTGACTTCAGCAAGTCTATAGACATTAGCTTCTCGAGCTCTGAAATCTCCACCTTTAATTGTGTCATAAAAAAGTCTAAATATTGAATCTCCATCGTTTTGATAATTTTTTGCTGCGTTTATTCCACCTTGAGCTGCAATAGAATGTGCTCTTCTTGCACTATCGTGAAATGTAAAAGTTAAAACATTATAACCTAATTCGCCTAAGGTTGCTGATGCTGAAGCACCAGCTAAACCAGTTCCGACGACAATTATCGTATATTTTCTTTTATTTGCTGGATTGACAAGTTTTAAGTTGAATTTATGATTTGTCCATTTTTCAGAAATATTACCCGAAGGGATTTTAGAGTCTAATTTTATCATTTAGCACCTCCTATCAGAAAAAAGTAAATAGGCATTGAAGCGAAACCAACCGCCATAATTATGGCATAAATTGTTCCGAGCTTCTTTATAAATGGAGTGTATTTTTTATTATTCAATCCAAAAGTCTGAAAAGCACTTTGAAAACCGTGGTTAAGATGAAAACCAAGTAGTATCATTGCGATTACATACACCAAAACATACCACCAGTAAGAGAAAAAATGAGTTACGATCTCATAATATTTATGTTGACTTGCAAGGTTCATAGGGTCGTGAATATTGAATCTCCAAAAGAATGTCCCTAAGTGTAAAACTAAGAAAATAAAAACTATTGAACCTGAAACAAACATTGTTCTTGAAAAAATAGAGCTATTTTTATCTGAGCCATTGATTTTGTATTCGACAGGTCTTGCTTTTTTATTTTCAATCCATAGACGAACCCCATTAAATATATGCAATAGAAAAGCAGAAAATAAGACTACTTCAATTACTCTAATTAAAGGTTTTATTGAGGCTAATTTTTTTACATATCCATTAAAAGCCTCAGGTCCAAAAAATAATGTAATATTACCAATTAAATGAATTATTAAAAAAATGATTAAAAAACTGCCTGTTAAAGCCATTAGAAACTTTTTACCTATTGATGAGTTTAGAAAAGTTTTTAACCAGTCCATTTACCACTCCTTTGTTGAGTTAAATTGGTTAAGTGAAGTGTTTTAAGATCCAGAATAAATTTTTTCATTATGAATGCAACAACCTTTATGATTAATAAAAATCAATATTTCTAATTCAAACTTATTAAAAAAAATTTTTTGTTAAAATTTTTGATTCATTTGTATAATTATCAAACAAAAACTATATTAGAATAGTTCTTTCAAAATTTTTACAGTGTTCCCATCCACTTATTGACGTTTGATTGTAAAATAGAAAACTCAGTAAATGGACAAGGGAAATTATAGGGAAGTTCGGTGAAAATCCGACGCTGTCGCGCAACTGTGATTTGAAGTTGTATTTCGCAACTTCAATAAGCCAGGAGACCTGCTGTAAAAATCTTTTTAATCAACCTTCGCGTCAAAGGTTTGATTAACGATAGAACTCTTCTGTCGTTTCTCACAACTTTTAATTGCGAAGTTACTTTTAGTTGATAAAAACTTAGGAGTAACTTCTTGTTAAATTTTATTAGTAAGTTTTTAATAAACTTCTATTTATTAAGTCTGTTAACATTCTCTCAAGTAACAGACTCAGTAAAATTTTATTCTTTGGATGAAGTTACTGTTGTTGCAAATAGAATAAAAACTAAAACCTCCGACTTATTCACAAAGGTAGAAATTTTAGATATTGAAAAATTAAAAAACACTAATGGCTTTTCTTTATCAGATAAGTTAAAAACCTCGCCTTTGACTTTTATAAAATCTTACGGAAATGTCTCTTCTTTACAAACAATATCAATTAATGGTTTAGGCTCTGAACATTCTCTAATTCTTATTGATGGTGTAAAGTTAAATTCCTATCAAAATTCAACTGTTGATTTATCATTAATACCTATCGAAAATATAGAACGAATAGAGATTATTAATAACGGTTTAAGTTCTGTTTATGGAAGTGATGCAATAAGCGGTGTAATTAATTTAATAACAAAAAGTAGTTACAAATCCAATTATCCACTACCCTTTGGATTCAATGGTTCAGTTTCTTATGGATCTTATAATACATTTAGATATCATTTTGCATTATCTAATCAAATAAAATCAATTAGTTCTAAATTCTATCTTACTCGGGAGAAATCTGATGGTGATTATGATTACTATTTTCATTCAGGTAATCAAAGAATAAAAAAACAAAGGCAAAATGCAAATCACGAATTTTATGATATTGGTTTTATAAGTGAATATTTTTTTAATGATTACAATTTAATTAAGATTAATTCTAGTTTTATAAACCACTTTAAAAGAATTCCCGGAATAGAAATTGGAACTCCTCCCACAGACTCAGATCAGAGAGATAGGAATTGGAATAATTTAATATCACTTGAAAATAAGATTAGCAAAAAGCTCACATCGAATACTTCATTTAACTTTCAAAATAACTTGATGAATTATAGGCTAAAGCCAAATGTTAATAGTTATTATAAAAACATTGTTCTTTCATTATCACAGAATTTAACACTAGTTGAAGAAAAGTTTTCAAGCACTGTTGGATACAATTACTCATTTGCAACATTGTCAAGTAATCAGATTGAGTCTAAAGCGTTAAGAGAATTACACGCGTTTTATATTAGTGGAAACCTAAATCCAATCACTCAAATAAGTTTATTTCCATCTATTAGGTATGATTTTATTTCAGATATCGAGAAAAATGTTTTGACTTTTAAGTTCGGTGTAAATATAAAACCATTTGATGATAATGATCTTAGATTAAGAAGTAACATTGGAAATAATTTCAGAGCACCAACTTTTAATGACTTATATTGGAAAGAAGCGGGAAACAAAAATTTACTACCTGAAAAATCTGTTAATAAAGAATTAGGTATTCTTTACAAATTCAATTACCTATTCGATATTTCATTTGACATTACATATACTCATATAAAAGCTGATAATAAAATTGTTTGGCTCCCTGCAAGAAATTTCATTTGGAAGCCCGTAAATATTGCATCATCAACTTCAGAAAATTTTTTGATAACATTATCAATTCAGAAAAAAATTGATGACAAAATAAATTTAGATTTTGATATTGGTTATAATATGATTAACTCAATAAAAACAAGCGAAGATTTTACAAATGATCCAACAAAAGGTAAGCAATTTCCTCATTTACCAAAACATTCGTTTAAATCCAACCTTTCTTTCAAATATGATTTAATAACATTGAATTTGTTTTACTCTCATAATTATAAAAGATTCTCAGATTTTGAAAACTTGAAGCCTGTAAATCCCATAAACTTAATTGATGGGAATATAATTTTTGATTTAAACCTTTTCGATATAGAGCTGAAATTCAAGTTTGAAGTAAATAATCTATTAAACTTTGATTATCAAATAATATCGGGATATCCAATGCCTCTCAGAAACTATAAACTAACTTTATTATTCAATAATTAAAAGGAGTAAATATGAAAAAATTTTTCTTTTTTATTGCCGTTTTTTGGGCTATAGCATTTAATATTTCTTTTTCACAAATTCTTTCAAAAGTTTATATACTTTCAGAAGGAGGATTTTCACCAAATACCTCTGCTCTGTCGCTTTTTAATAACATTAACAACACTTTTACACCAAACATTTTTAACCCCGGTAATCTGGGCTTATATCCTGATGGTATTATTTTACATCAAGATAATCTTTTCGTAACAGAGCAAGGTAATTATGGAAGTAATGGTAAGATTTATAGACTTGATACATTAGGCACAGTGATCAGTTCAGCCACAGCAGGAATAAATCCATACTCGCTTGCTATTGCAAATAATAAAATCTATATCACTAATGGACCTGCCTCAAAAGTTACAGTACTAAACTTAAACAATCTTAGTTTTATACGTAATATTAATGTAGGAGTATATCCACAAGAAATTCTCGCTGTAGGTAATAAAATATTCGTTGCGAATAATAGTTTATTTGGTGGAAACTCGGATTCTACTGTTAGTGTCATTGATGCAAATACCGATTCTGTTGTCTTTAAAATAATTGTAAAAAAAGATCCGTCTTCTTTAGCAATAACAAATGATAATCATTTACTTATAGGCTGTCCAGGCGATGCATCAAAGGGAATCATATATAAAGTAAATATTAATAACTATCAGATAGTTGATTCTTTCAGAGTGCCAGTTTATGGATTTGATAAAGATATTTCAGTTGATAGACGTTCAAATAAAATTTTCTTCATTTCTAATACAAATAATATTGTCTCATTAGATCTATTAAACAGAACCGTGACATCAATTTTTACATCTACATTTCCAAATAATTTTTACTACGGCTATGCTTACGATTACATAAATAAAAGGCACTACATTCTTGATGCAAAAAATTTTACAGTCAATGGAACTTTAATAATTACAGATTCAACAGGAACTGTGTTAAATACATTTCAAACAAGTGTCGCACCAAGAAGAGTTTTATTTAAGTATGTAAATCCATCATCGAATTATGAAGAGAAATTAATCAGTGATAATTTTACACTAAATCAAAATTATCCCAACCCATTCATAATTAGTGAAAGTTCAGGGTCGAGTACAAAAATTAGCTGGAATTCTTCCTTATCTGGACATACAACATTGAAAATTTATGATATTCTTGGAAATGAAGTTGCAACTTTACTCGATGATTACAAACCAGCAGGCTATCACGAGATAGATTTTTATGTTAATGACAATAATTCATTGAGTTCCAAACTAAATACTTTAGCAAGTGGTATTTATTTCTATAGATTAACAATTGGTTCTGAAAGCCAAGTAAAGAAGATGATAATAAGAAAGTGAATAAAAATGTTAAAAGACATAATAAAAAACTGTAAAAAGCATAACATCATTTATAAAGATGGCAAATTTTTATTAGGTGGAAAAGAAATCAAACAAGAAGAATTTCTAAGAATATTTTCAGCTATTAAATTCAAATATGGAATAGAAGAGGCAATCAATCGCACAAAAATGTATTTTTTGTATGAACGTTGATCAATCAATTAATAAATATGAAATAAAAAAATGCCCAAGATGTGGAGCTAAATTTGAGTGTAAAGTTGGAAATATTACTCAATGCGAATGTTTTACAGTTAAATTATCAAAAAATGAAATTGATTTTATAAAGAGTATTTATGAAGATTGTATTTGTGTTAATTGTTTAAAAAAAATGAAACAGCTTTATAATGAAAACAGAGTATTAAAATCTTTTGAAAAAATAAAACCCAAATTCAAATAAAATTGTTTAGGATGCTATAAAATTTTATTTTTGTCAATAAAAATTCATCTAGAAAGGGATTCAAATGACTGAAATTGTTAAAAAAATAAAACCGGGATTTCTTACACTTACTTTGATGGTATTTTTTGCTTCTTTACTAAGATTAATTCCACATCCACCAAACTTTACTCCTATAGCTGCTGTTGCTTTATTTGGTGGTGCATATTTTAGCAAAAAACAATATGCATTTTTAGTACCTATATCAGCTATGTTTTTAACTGATGCTATTATAGGTTTTCATTCTCTAAGTTGGTTGGTTTACTTATGTTTTGCTTTGATAGTTGGGATAGGAATTCTTTTGTTGAAGCAAATTTCTTTTAATAGAGTGTTAATTGCTGCTCTATTATCTTCTATAAGTTTTTTTATCATAACTAATTTTGGTGTTTGGTTAGGTAGTAAGTTTTATCCACAAAATATAAATGGGCTTATTCAATGTTATGTAGCTGCAATACCATTTTTCTCATATAATGTATTAGGTGATTTATTGTATAGTGGGCTTTTGTTTAGTGTTTACGAGTTAATAAAAATTTATAATCCAATTCCTGCAGTATCGAAAACGTAAAAAGTTCTTGATAAAATTCATTGAAAGGCTGCTAAAATTTTTTTGGCAGCCTTTTTTTATTCCTCTCAATGGCAAATTGAATTATTTTCTTTAAAGTTTTTACATAAGAAAATCCTGCAGCTTTTGCGGAACGCATAAAACCAGCATCTTCAGTTAAATCTGGATTAGGATTAACTTCCAATACATAGGGCTTCAGTGCCTTGTCCAATCTAATATCAACTCTTGCATAATCTCTCACACCCATAATCTTAAATGCTGAAATAGAAATTTCCTTAATTTTTTTCTCAACCTTTTTGGGCAATTGAGCCGGACAGATTGGAATCGTCTTATGATATGCTTCGTGCAATGGATCCCATTTGGCTTGATAACTTACAATACCGTATAGATGGTCTGGCATTTCTGAAAAATCTATTTCACTGAGTGGTAAAACAACCGGGTATTTATCACCCAATATTGAAACATTTACTTCCCTTCCATCTATGTATTGTTCAACAATTGCAGATTGATTTATTTTTTCAAAAACATATTCTAATCTCTTTTTTAATTCTCTTTCATTATGAACAATTGAATTATTGTCAATTCCAACACTTGCATCTTCACAAACTGGCTTTACAATAAGAGGAAAATTTAGATTGTTTTTGAACTTGCCATTTTTTTTATCAACAAAAAAGAAATCTGGAGTTGGAATGTTATAATATCTAAGAATTCTTTTTGATAAATATTTATTCTGACAATTCAACAAAGCCATCATTGGAGCACCAGTGTAAGGAATATCAAGCAATTCAAAAAGACCAACGATATTTGACTCTAATTCTACTTTTTCTTGAAATAATTCTATAAAATTAAAAACAACATCTGGTTTATTTGTGAAGTAATCATTCAACAATGTATTCAAGTTATCCTTAATATTTAGACTGTAAGCATCTATTCCAGATTTTTTTAACTTATTAACCATTTTATCATATTCTTCAAGTGGAGTTGATTTATCAATTTCGAAGTAAGGCTCGAAATGCAGATTATCAGAACTAAAATCTATTTTTCTGTATAGTTCTGGATTTGGTTCATTGAAATAGAGAGCAACTAATTTTTGTTTAATTTTCATAATGCAAATTTAGTTTAAGAATTACAAATAATAGTATGTTTTTATATGTTTGCATTGAAAAAATTCAAAAGATATGAGCTTCTATCCTCAACCTAATAAATATCAATGTGGTCCTTTTGCTCTTAAATATGCCTTAGTTATGTTAGGCAGATTTGAAAGTGAATATAAAATTGCTCAAAAAGCTGGTAGTACTTGGTGGTATGGTACAGATGAAATTGGGCTTGCTAAAGCTGCTAAATTTTATGATTGCAAAATGAAATACTTTAAAAGCGAAGAACCAAAAACAGCTATAAAATCTTTGACAGAGCATATTAAAAAAGGTTACCCTTGTATTCTTAGTGTTGATAATTGGGGACATTGGTTTACAGTAGTTAATGTTCAACAAAAGAAATTTATTATTACTGATAGTTCATTGGATAAAGTAATATCAATTCTGACTCCTCATCAACTTCTAAAAAGATGGAAATATTATGATGAAGATGTTGATACTATAAGTTTTGATGGTTATGCGATCATTCCTCAATTCAAGGTTACTACGAAAGCCAGATTTACTTTGGATGCCGTTCGTTATATAATGGATCTAAGAAATAAAGAGCTTGCAAAAAATTGGGATAAGTATTTTAATGATTTAATTTCAATTTGTCATCCACGACACGCAAATACAACTCATCTTATTTCATTCAAAGATTTTCTTAGAAGATATGAAAAGTTATTAGTAAAACAAGTAGCTTATTGGCACGGAGAACCTTCCTTAAGAGAACTTAAAAAGATTCTTACAAATTTTCAATTTATGGCAGAGGTTTATGATCTTGTAATTCACGCTGACGAACAAAAAAAAGCTTTAATTGATTTAGCTTCGATTTTAATGATGTATTCTTGTGGAAAATACGGTATGGAAAAAATCTACTAAATTTTTAATCTATAATCTTTTGGAGAAAATATGAAAAGACATCCATTAATACTCAAAAGAAACAAAACAGGACTTTTAATAATTGATCTACAGGAAAGAATTTTACCTGTTATAAACAATTATGAAAATGTTCTTCAAAATGCTATAAAACTAATCAAAGGTTTTAAGACATTGAATCTACCAATTTTTTTTACAGAGCAATATCCCAAAGGTCTTGGTCAAACTTCAAAAATTATTTTAGATGAATTGGAAGGATACACAGCTTTTCAAAAAATGAGTTTTAGTTGTTCAGGTGCTGAAGGACTATTTGATGAATTTGTTAATAAAAACTTAAAGCAAATAGTTGTTTGTGGAATAGAGACCCACGTTTGTGTTCAACAAACTGTTCTTGATTTAATTGCAAATGAATTTCAAGTGAATCTTGTTGCGGATGCAGTATCTTCAAGAAAACAAATCGATTATGAAATTGCAATATCAAGAATGCAAACTTTAGGTGCTGAAGTTACAACAACGGAATCTGTATTATTTGAATTACTTGAAGTTTGTGGAACAAATGAATTCAAAGAAATTTCAAGAATAATTAAATAACCTATAAAATTTTCTTTTTATTGCACCAATAATTAAATCCCTCTTCAAGTTGCTCAAAAGATTCTATTGCAAATAAGATTGGTTGTAAGTGCCATACATCGTATTCTTGCATTACAATTTTATCAGGATCAAATTCTCTAACTTCAACCTCATCCGAAAGAGCGTGTTGAACTTCACCAAGTGATGATAGAATTCCTGCACCATAAATTCTAGTTCCTTTGGCAGTTTTTATTAAACCGAATTCAACCGTAAACCAATGAAATGTTTCAAGTTGTTTTCTATCTATTGGATTAGCATTTAATGAAGCTATTCCAAATTTCTGATAGAAATTTGCAAAACTATTATTAGTAAGCATAGGCATATGTCCAAAAATATCGTGGAATAAATCAGGAGCAGGCGTATAATCTAATTCTTCCTTTTTACGAATGTAATCTGTTGATGGAAATATTCGCTGACTAATTAATTTAAAGAAATCCTCTACATCAATTAGTCCTGGCACACGGGCAACTTTCCACCCGGTCGTATCATAAAATACGTAACTAATTTCTTTAAGTGATGGAATTCTGTCTTCTGTTAATTTTAATTTCTCAACACCGAATAAGTATTCGTCAGCTGCTCTATTCGGCAGGAAATTCATCTGTCTGTTATAAAGAAATTTCCAAATGTCGTGTTCTTCTTCTGAATAGTTTGGATATATAATTTTATCGTGAATCGGAACTTCTCCTGTTAATTTTTGAGGAATACATCTTGGATCTATTCCTTCTTTTGCAGCTTTTTCATAGGCGGAAAGATATTCTTCATTATTATTAAGGTTCATATTCCCTCCTTCTTTTAAGATCAAATTTATAAATAATCAATCTTATACAAAACAAGAAAATTGAATTAGTAAAATTTATTCTGGATAATTGTATCAGAAAGAAAATCAGGATCTGATTCAGGATAGTCAATTATATAATGAAGTCCTCTGCTCTCCTTTCTCATCTCTGCGCATTTGATAATCATATAAGCGCAAGCTATTAAGTTTCTTGCTTCCAAAATATCATTATAAATTTTTGTCTTTTTGTAAAGACTTTCATTTTCCTGATATAAAATTGAAATTCTTGTTTTTGCTCTTTGGAGTCTTTTGTTTGATCTTACAATTCCAACATAATCCCACATAGTATGTTTAACTTCTTTGATAGTATGCGTAACTAATATTTTTTCATCTTGTGTTAAAGTTCCTGAGTCATCCCAATCAGGAATATCAGGAATTTTTACATTCTCATTTAGCAAAAATTCTTTAATTGATTTAGAGGCTCTTTCAGCAAAAACAATTGCTTCTAGAAGAGAGTTACTAGCAAGTCTATTAGCACCGTGAACTCCTGACATAGAAACCTCACCACAAGCAAATAACCCATTTAATGAAGTTCTTGCGAAATGATCAATCAAAACACCGCCGCAGGCATAATGTGCAGAGGGAACGACAGGTATGTAATCTTTAGTAATATCTATTCCGAGTTTTTTACAGGTATTGTATATGTTTGGAAATCGTTCAATTATTTCATTACTATCTTTGAATGTAATATCTAAATAGATATAATCATCTCCCCTTTTCTTGAGTTCATTATCTATCGCACGAGCAACTATATCTCGGGGAGCTAATTCCCTTCGGTGATCGTACTTTTCCATAAAAGTGTTACCATCTTTCGTTCTCAAAATACCACCAAATCCACGAACTGCCTCTGATATTAAAAATGTCCTCGATTCAAATTCAGGCAAAGAGGATGAGCCATAAAGTGAAGTAGGATGAAATTGAATAAATTCCATATTAGCAATTTTAACTCCAGCTCTGTAAGCCATTGCAAAACCATCTCCAGTAGCGATTTTAGGATTTGTAGTATGAAGATAAACTTGTCCTAAACCGCCGCTGGCGAGTAAAGTTGCCTTTGCTTGAATTTTTATAACTTGATTTTTTTGATTATCCAAAGCATAAGCTCCCCAACAATTCTTGTTTTCTATTTTACTGTTTTTCATTTCTGATAAATTATGCTCTGTCAGAAAGTCGATTGCAGTAATATTCTCTAAAACCAGAATATTTGTTTTACTCATAACAGCGTTTACTAAAGCTCTTTCAATTTCCTGTCCCGTGAAATCTTTTGCGTGTAAAATTCTCGAATGTGAGTGACCACCTTCTCTGACTAAATCAAATTTGCCATCTTTTTTTGTGAATTGAGTTCCAATTGTTATTAGATCTCTAATTCTTTCAGGGCCTTCTTTTACCATAATTTCAACTGCTTCTCTATGACATAATCCTGCTCCTGCAATCAAGGTATCTTCTATGTGTTTTTCAAAAGAATCATTTGTGTCAATAACAGATGCAATTCCACCTTGTGCATAATTAGTGTTTGATTCCGTTTTATCTTTTTTTGTGATTAATATTACTTCAGCAAATTCTGAGATTTTCAGTGCTGCAAATAATCCAGAAATTCCACTGCCAATTATTAAAACATCAGTTTTATAATTCATTTTGAAAAATAATTTTTGATGAAATTGTTAAATAAAGGACAGTTAATGAGTTTAATATTAATGTTATGACGATTGATTTAATTATACTCAATTTGAACGATGATATTGCTTTAATCATTAAAAATACTGACCAAATTACTGTAAGAATTTCGAATCCAACTAAAACATAAAAAACACCTTCTTTGACCGAATATGGATATGGATTATTTGAAAACAATAATTCTCCATAAACTGTTACCTCAACTGGAAAGATAAAAATTACGGCAAAAACTTGTGGAATAAATGAATAAGTAACTGTACTATAAATATCAATTAACCTTGAATTCAACTTAAAAACTTTAAATGAAAATTTAAGTATGAATGAGAATATTAAAATCAGAAGTCCAGTAGTAATAATGAAGTAAAGAATTGATGTCAATAGATCAAAATGAATTTTATCTCCTGAGTAAGGAACTGAAATAAATCTCGATATTATTAAAAATCTTAAAGAGATAAAAAAAATAAGAAGTGTTAAATAGTTTTTTTTCTCTGATAGAATAATTTTATTAAATGCTTCTTTAGGTGACTCTATCAATTTCGAAATTATTTCTCCGAGATCGATATTCGGAATTCTGTCCCTTAAAACGAAATTACAATTATAACACTTAAAGTTGTAGAAAGGATTTTCAAGATGACAATTCGGGCAATTAAAGGTATTTTTATTCATTAAAAACGAATTACAATATTGATTTTCAGTTCATTGATTTGATTTGAGTCAATTTGAAAATCATAAAGATGAGCATCAACATAAGCATCAACTAAGTTAAAGAAATATAATAATCCAAGATAAATCGTGAAAAGATCTCTTTGTTTACGATAAAAATTACGTCTTATTTTATAAATATTTTGATTTGTCTGTCTGTAAAGTTGATTATTGTTTGCATATAAATCATTTAGATCATTCCAGTTATAAATAAACCAACCAGCTAATCCCCAAATTATTGGAACTTTCCAATAAGATTCATTATAAACTTGGCCTAACCCAGGAATTATAGCACTTCTTAACACAGCTCCCCAAGGAGATTTTCTCATTACAAATATTGTATCTTCTTTTATTTGAATTGAATTTGTATCTATTTGGCAAAATAAATTTGACGTGAGTAAGACTAAAAAGAAAAGTATTTTAATTAATTTTATCATTTAATGATTCAATCATTTCGAGTAATCTTTCTAATTCATCATTTGAATAAAAATGAATTATTAATTCTCCTGAGCCATTTGATTTTTGATTGCAGATGACTTTTGTTCCTAATACTTTTTGAATTCTATCTTCAATTTCATTTATATGAATGTTTTGATTTCTGGTGGTTTGATGTCCTAAAGCTGCGGCACCTGATTTATTTACAGATTTAGCGAGCTTTTCAATTTTACGAACAGATAAACTTTCATCAACTACTTTTTGAAAAGCCAATATTTGTAATTTTTCATTTGGTAGGCTTAAAATAGCTCTAGCGTGTCCCATCGTGATTTTTTCTTCAATTAGTGCTTTTTGAACTATTTCGGGCAATTTTAGTAATCTAAGCGTGTTAGCTACTGTAGTACGGTCTTTGCCAACTTTTTCTGCAATTTCTTCTTGAGTCAAATGACACTCATTCATTAGTCTTTTGTATGCTTGCGCAACTTCAATTGGATTCAGTCTCTCTCTTTGAATGTTTTCTATCAAAGCAAGTGCGAGAAGAATTTCGTCTGATTCAACTTTAATTATATATGATGGTATTTCTCTGAATCCTAATTCTTTGAATGCTCTTAATCTACGTTCACCTGAGACGAGTTGATATTGATTATTTGGAGTTCTTCTTACAGTAATTGGTTGAATCAAACCATTTAATAGAATTGATTTTTTAAGTTCTTCTAAAGCGACAGGATCAAAAGTCATTCGCGGTTGAAAAGGATTTGGTTGTATTAGATCCACAGAAATTTTCACAAGAACATTTTCCTGCTTACCATCATCCAATCTTAGATTAGAAAGATCTTCATTTATTTTAAGTTCTTTTTCTTCATTAAGTGATGAACTTAAAAGAGCATCCAATCCTCTACCCAAACTTGATCTTACTTTAGACATTTGCAACTTGATTTATTTTTTGAGAATTGCGTTCTATAATTTCTGAGGCTAAAGACATATAATTTTTTGCACCGGATGAGATAGCATCATAGTAAATAATTGGTTTTCCATAACTCGGTGCTTCTGATATTCTGACATTTCTATGGATTATTGTATTGAAAACTTTATCACCGAAATATTTTTTTACTTCTTCAGCAACTTGGTGAGAAAGTCTCAACCGTGCATCAAACATAGTGAGTAAAACACCTTCTACTATAAGATTTTTATTATAATGTTTTTTAACAATGTTAATTGTATTCAATAATTTACCTAAGCCTTCTAAAGCGTAATATTCACATTGAACAGGAATTAAAACGGAATCAGCAGCTGTGAGTGCATTCAAAGTCAATAAACCAAGCGATGGAGGACAATCAATAATTATATAATCATACTTTTCAATTATTGGTAAAAGACTTTTTTTGAGAATTAATTCTCTAGAAGGAAAATTTATCAGTTCAATCTCGGCTCCCACGAGATTAATATGTGAAGGTATTAAATCTAAAAAAGGAACAAAAGAATTTAATGTAACCTCCTCTGCTTTCTTCTCACCTATTAATAAGTCATAAACTGAAATCGAAACATTATGGATTCCTAATCCACTAGTTGAATTGGCTTGTGGATCTATATCTATTAGCAAGGTTTTTTTCTCGGCACTTGCTAAAGAAGAGGAGAGGTTTACAGCAGAAGTAGTTTTTCCCACTCCTCCTTTTTGATTTGCTATTGCAATTATTTTTCCCATAATTCCTTAAAAATAAAGTGCAAATAAATTAAACTTCAATTTCTTCTCCAAATTTCATTATTCTACAATTGAAACCATTTGCCTCGATCTTTTGCTTGAATAACTCAGGATCTGCTTTAATTATTTCAAATGTATTGTAGTGGATTGGTATTGCAATTTTTGGTTTTACAAACTCAACAGCTTTTACAGCATCATCAATACCCATTGTAAAATTATCTCCTATAGGTACGAACATATAATCAATTGAATTTATCTCTCCTATTAATTTCATATCATAAAACAAACCTGTATCTCCAGTATGATAGATGGTTTTATTTTCAATATTCAAAATAACTCCTGCAGGTTCACCTGCATAATTACCATCTGGAGTTATTGACCCGTGATGAGCAATAGTAAACTTGACTTTTCCAAATTCAAAATTTCGACTGCCACCAATATGCATATTGTGAGCTTTTAATCCTTTTGATTTTAACCATTCGGCAAGCTCATTAACACATATAAATAAGGGATTACTTTTATTTCCTATTTTTATTGAGTCTCCCAAGTGATCACCGTGTGCGTGAGTTAAAATTACAAAATCAGGATGGACATCTTTTGATTTAATCGGACTAACAGGATTGTCATCTAAAAATGGATCAATTAGTATTTCATAACCATTTGTTTTAATTTGAAAAGCACTGTGTCCTAAATATCTAATTTTCATTTTCCCCTCCTTCAAGTTTTATTTCATTTAAGAATTGTTTTAATGTTTTACCTTTTTTGAAATTATTTAATAATTCAATTAAACTATTTTCTAATTTTATTCTGTTCTCCTGAATTTTATTCTTTAATGATTCTTGTATTTCGATTCCTTCAGAGTTTAGTTTGTCAAGATTAAGTAACAAAACATCCAAATCTCTAACCTCACCTGATAAGTCCTGAAGCTTTTCAATTTTTTTGTAAAATTTACTAAAAGTTGATTCATCATAACAGACAAAAAATAATTCTAAATTATACCTCACTCTTCTTAATGCGATTCTAACATCGTGTAAATTTTCAATATCTCTTTTTTTCAAATATCTATTTATTACTTCAATTAGAAAATTAATTCTTTGAGACAAAATTTTGTCAGAGATTGATTTCAACTTTTTGGAATACTTTAACCCTGATATTTTCCATTTCTTATTCATATCACAGCCTCAAAACTTTTATAAAACCTTTTATAGTTTGAAAAGATTTCATTTTACTCTTCTCATAGCCATAAATTGTTGGAATGTCAATAAAACCAATGTTGAAGCCTTCTTTAACTGCTTTTACGATTATTTCACTTTCAGCCTCAAAACCGGGAGAATGAATTGATATTTTTCTTAATACTTCTTTTCTATAAGCTCGAAAACCGCATTGACTATCTTTTATCTTTTTTCTTAGTTTTATAGATAGTAAAAAAGATGTCAAAAAATTACTCAAAATTCTTTGGACAGGCATACTCTTAGTGTTTGATAACCTATTCCCAATTACAACATCAAAATTTTTCAAAGCTGTAAGAAATGATGGGATAAGATCAGGATCGTGTTGAAGATCCGCATCTAACGTTATTATTTTATCAAAATCTAGCTCAAGAGCTAAACTAAATCCTGCCCTGAGAGCTGTTCCCTTTCCATAATTTCTATCAAAAATTATTACTTCAACATTTTCAATTTTCTTTACCAAACTTAAAGAATTATCTGTTGAACCATCATCAATAGCGATTACTAAATCAACATATTTCTGAGTTTTCTTTATAACTTTTGTAATGAATTCCTCTTCATTGAAAAATGGAATTATAGCACAAGCATTATTTTTTCTTAAAGATATCAAAGACATTTTTCCAATTTTGAATCTGGTTGTAATTAATACTTTGATTTATTCTTTCTTTTAAAGATTGTTTTGAAAAACCCTTTTCTAAAATACCATTTTCAGCAATTGAAATACTGCCTGTTTCCTCTGATACAATAATACTTAAAACATCAGCCTGTTCGGATATACCCAGCCCAGCTCGATGTCTCATTCCTAATGTTTCATCATTCCACTTTGTAATTTGAGATAAAGGCAAAGTAACTCTTGCAGCTTCAATTATATCATTTTTTATTACAACAGCTCCATCGTGTAATGGTGATCTCGGAAAAAAAATAGATGTCAAAAGAGATTTTGTAAGTTTAGCATTTATAATTTCACCAGTTTCTGCGTATCCTCTGATGCCGGAAGATTTAATTAGAACTATTAAAGCTCCGTGTTGGTGTTGTGACAATTCGAAAGCTGAATCAACAATAATGTCAGTTGGCATTTTTACTTCAACTCTGAATATACTTTTGATAATTGGATTACGAGCCAATAATACAAGAATTCTTCTTATTTCAGGTTGAAATAAAATTACAAAAGCTAAAACCCAAACATCAGTAATTAATTTTAGTAACCAACTTACAGCACGTAGATGAATTAACTGTGCGATGAAAGAAATAAAAAGAATGACTAGTAAGCCGGCAAAAATCTGAGCTGCAACAGTTGCTCTTAGAGTTGTATAAAGTTTATAAAATAAAAATGCTACTATTGAAATATCAATAATATCAGATACGGTTACAGATAAAAAGCCAATTTTGAAAAGTTCAATCACGTTGTTACAAAATTTTGTTTATTAAATCAACAAGCATTCTTCCATTTTTTACATTATGAGTTCGAATAATTCTGGCGGAATTGATTAATGATATTGTTTCTAAAATAGCAGTCGGAAAATCTCTACTTTCAATGTCTAAATTTAATGTTTTTCCAATAAATGATTTTCTTGATAATCCAATTAAAATTGGACATCCGATTGAAGAGAATTCTTTAAGTCTTTTTATGATTGTGAAGTTATCTTCAACAGATTTTCCAAATCCAATACCCGGATCTATAATAATATTTTGAATGCCAACATTTTTTGCTTGAATTACTCTATTGTGTAAATAGTCAAAAATATCTGATACGACTTCTGAATATTGAGGATTCAGTTGCATAGTTTTGGGAGTTCCTTGCATATGCATTAAAACAATCGTTGCATTTTTTTCTTTGCAAACTGAAAACATATTTGAATCTAATGTCATTGCACTGATGTCATTAATAATTTTTACACCCAAATCAAGAGATGCTTTTGCAACAGAGCTTTTAGTTGTATCTACTGAAATAATTAAATCACTTTTTAGTTTTAATAATTTTTCGATGACTGGCAGCACTCTTCTTTTTTCTTCATCTTCGGAGATAAAATCTGAACCGGGTCGAGAGGATTCTCCACCTATATCAATTATATCAACTCCCTGTTCAATCATCTCTGTGGCTCTTTTTATTGCATCATTAATACTTAAATATTTTCCTCCATCAGAGAATGAATCAGGTGTAACATTAAGAATTCCCATCAAATATGCTTTTTGGAAGTTAAATAATTCATCTCCGATCTTGTAAATAGTTTCATTTCTGCCCAAATAGTTTTTGAGGAAACTCTTGAGTAAATCTAGCTCATTTAATTTGTTAAAGTTTTTTGTTTCAATGATATTTAATAAGTTATAAACATTGTCTGTTATTAATATACTTTTATCATTTTCTATCTTATTATCTCTAGGATAGAATGGAATGTTATTTATTCGTAGTAAATGAATTAAATTATCATATTCAAAATTATTTAAGCTTCTAATTTCTACTAATTCGTCGAAGTGAAATAAGTTTTCAAGATTATACTTTTTTTTAATAAATGATAAGATCGATTCAGAAACTTTAATAATGTGTGCAATCATAAAAGAAAATTTACTTATAGGAAGAAATTATTTTCTTAAATTGAGAGACTGTTGATGAAATATCATTTGAGTTAAAAATTGATGCACCTGCAACAATAATATCAGCCCCCGCTTCTAATACATCTTTGAGGTTCTCTTGAGAAATTCCTCCATCAATTTCGATTTGAAAATTTAATCCAAATTTTTCACGAAGATTTACTAATTCTTTAATTTTTCTTAGAGACGAATCAATAAACTTTTGTCCACCAAACCCTGGATTTACGGACATTAATAAGACAAAATCAACATATTCAATAATGTTTACCAATAAACTCACAGGAGTGGAAGGATTTAATACAACACCAGCCTTTTTGTTCAAGTCTTTTATTTTATTAATTAATCTATTTAGATGAATCACCTCTTCATAATGAACAGAGATATAATCAGCACCAGATTCAGCAAAGACATCAATGAAATTCTCAGGATTTTTAATCATCAAATGAACATCGAGTGGAAGTTTAGAAACTTTTTTTATTGAACTTATTATAAAAGGGCCGAAAGTTATATTGGGAACGAATTGACCATCCATTACATCACAATGAATTAAATCAGCTCCTGCATCCTCTATAATTTTAATTTGCTGAGAAAGATTTAAGAAATCAGCTGAAAGAATTGAAGGTGCTAATAACTTCATTATTTATCTTATTTCCTCTGATTGTTCAGGAATATTTCCGTGTTTTGTAATGAAAAGGTCAACTTTATCGCCTGGATTTAATTTATTTCCATAAACTGGATATTGATCTAAAACAGTATTCGGAAGTAAAGTATTTGAAATAAGGTAATTTATTTTTCCGACTTGCAAAGAACTATCAGCGAGTATTTGTTGAGCTTCAGTTAACGATTTACCAATCAAGTCAGGAACGACAATTGTTCCAGCAATACTTCCAGAGCTAACGAAAATATTTACTGTGCTTCCCTTTTTCAGTTTTGTCCCTTCGATGTATTGTTGATCAAACACCATATCTTTTGGGTAATTTGATTGCATATATTCAACATTTCCTAACTTGAGTCCAACTCTTTCCAAAGTAAATTTAGAATCTATGATTGATTTTCCTTTCAAAGATGGTACTATGACTGTTTTTTCTCCTCCACTGACAAATAAATAAATCGTTCTTCCTGATTTTACAATTTTTCCAGCTTCTGGTCTTTGCATAAAAATTTTCCCAACTGGAACTTCATTCCCAAAAGAAGTATCAGCAATAACAACTTCAAAACCCTTAGATTTTAATAATTCTGTAGCATCCTTTTCAGATTTGCCAACTACTGAAGGAATTACGACCTCCTCTGAAGAAACATAAAGAGGCATTAGGACTTTATCAACTAACAAAAAGAAAATTATAATTGCTAGAAAAGTAATTAGAATTTTTTTTTTCAAGAAAATACCGTTTAGATTTTTTGCTATTCCAAATATATTTACATAGTGGTTCTTATTCAAATTAACATTTGGATTTATTTTGATTAAAAATTATTTCTTCTTAAGCAGATTAGCTGCAGAGATTTCATCTTTAATTAAAGATGCACTTATTCAGGATATTTATACTGCAGAGAAAAATAAATTAACAATTAATTTATTCAATAGCTCTGAGTTTACTTTGGAATTTTGTGTAAATCATACTTTACCATACGTGATTAAAAGAAATTATCAACCAAGAAAGAAAAGAAATTCAAAGGATATTTTTCCTGAGGTATTAAATCTAAAATTCACAAATACTTTTATAGCAAAAAATGATAGAGTAATTCTTTTTCAAATTGAAAATCAAATGTCACTTTTTTTCACTGTAAGAGGAAAGTTTACTAATCTTTATTTACTAAACGGAGAAAATTTTACTTCATTTAAGAAAGTTCCAGATTATGATTTGAGCAACCTCAAAGAGGAATTTTTAAAACTTGAATTTGTTTCACCGCTGACAATTCCTGAAATAAATATCAATGATATACAAAACTTTGAAGAGCTAAAAAAACGTTATCCTTTTATTTCTGAAGAGATTACGTCGAAATTTGAAAGTTTCAAAAATTTTTCACTTGACGAATATGAATCGGTTGTTAAAAAAATTTTTTATGATAATTTTTTATTATCAATCGATGAAAAAGAAGGTAAATTAGAGGTAGATTTTAATTACAACAAAGAAATAAAAAATTCAAATTCTATAGAATTCAATTCTGCACTTGAAATATTAATAACTTATCTTCACAAATTAGATTATTTTGAAAAATGTAAATCAACATTAAAAGAAATTAATAAACATTTAATTAGAGAAATATCCAATCTTGAAAAGAAAAAGGATAATTTGTTATTAAGGATTAAATCAGGTAGTAAAGAAAAATTTTATAGAAAGCTTGCTGAGTTACTTCTTATAAATAAATCAAAACTAACCACAGGACTTAATGAGATAATTGTAAATGATATTTTTTCAGATAATAATGAATTGAAAATAAGCTTAAACAAAAAATTAACTCCACAGGAAAATATCGAGTATTATTTCAAGAAAGCAAAAGAAGAAAAAATATTTTTTGAAAGAAGTGAAAAAATTATCGGGCAAATTGAGAATCGTTTGCAACAATTAAATAATATTAAATCCGAAATAATAAATTGTAAAGAATTGAATGAATTATACTCAATCGCGAAAAAATTAGGTATAAAGACGGAACAAAATTCTATGGATAAAATTGAAGACAAAATAAAATTCAGACATTACAAAATTGATAATAAATATAACGTCTATGTTGGAAAGGATAGCAAATCAAATGACCTATTGACATTAAAGTTTTCCAGACAAAATGATCTTTGGTTTCACGCTCGAGCAGTTTCTGGCTCCCACGTAGTGTTAAAAGTTGAGAATAAAAATGAACCAATCCCAAAATCAGTAATTAAAAAGGTTGCAAGTATTGCTGCATTTTACAGTAAAGCAAAAACATCTTCTCTGGTTCCAGTTTCCTTTACATTTAGAAAATATGTTGTGAAAAGAAAAGGTATGGAACCTGGGCAAGTTGCTCTTTTACGAGAAGAAACAATCTTAGTAAAGCCTGAAATTCCAACTGAAGCTGTTTACGTTGAAAAAGAGGATTGAAACATTTAAAATTTTTTTTAGTCAAAATAGATAAAAACTTAAACTTCTATGTTTTCGTTATTAATATTTATAAGTTTATTTATATCAAGTAATACAAGTTTTAACGGGTATTTTAATATAACAAAATCGAAATTAGATAATCACCCAAATGAATTTATAAGTGTTCGAACTTTCGAGTTTCCATCATCGCAAGACACTTCTAAAATAAAGAAAAAATTTTTTGAATTTCATAGGGAACTAAATGATCAGTTGTCAATTTTAGACAGTTTAATCAAGAGAGAATATCGTATAGAAAAATTTTTTGATAAAGATTTCTTTGAAAAATTCCCAAATTACAATTCAAAAGAATTTGAAGAATTTATTGATCGTTTCTTGAATAAATTTGACAAAGATAGCTTGTTTAAGCGCCTTGATATTTTCAGAAAAAGAAATTTGATCAACAATTCTGATTTAATTGAATTATAATCATCTAATCTTAGTTATTTTTGACAATAAATAATCAAAGAGTTAAATAATATGAATTTTCATTACAAACTTTTGATTTTGATTTTTACCTTTTTAATTAATGTTTATTCACAAAATTACTATTTGATATTAGTGTCATTTGATGGTTTTCGTTGGGATTATCCTTCAAAAGAATTGACTCCAAATCTGAATTTCATTGAGGAAAATGGAGTAAAAGCATTATCATTACAACCATCTTTTCCGTCAAATACATTTCCGAATCATATATCTATTGTTACTGGATTATATCCTCAAAATCACAATATCATATCAAATAATATTTACGACAAATTCACAGGAAATTATTATTCTATCAGTGATACCTCCGCAGTAAGAAATCCAAAGTGGTATAAAGGTGAGATGATCTGGGAGACGGCGAGAAAGCAAGGAATCATTACTGCAAGTTATTTCTGGCCAGGTTCTGAAATTAACGTGGAATATCGTCGACCAAATTATTTTGAGTTTTATGAACACAGTAGAGATTATAAAACAAGAGTCGAAGGCGTTTTAGAGTGGTTAAAATTACCTTATGATAAAAGACCAAGATTTATAAATCTATATTTTGACATAGTTGATACATACGGTCATAAATACGGTCCTAAATCTGAAGAAACTAATAACGCTGTAAAAACTGTTGATTCAATTTTAGGTCATTTAATTAATGGATTAAAAGATATCGGAATTGCTGATAGTGTTAATTTAATTGTTCTATCTGATCACGGTATGACAAGTACGCCTTCTACTAAAGTTATCAACATTGAAGAGATAATTTCAAATCCACAAATTAAAATATTTGGAAAAGGACCTTTCGTTCATCTTTATGGTAAAAAGAATGATTTAGATGACGCATATAAAAAATTATTAAATAGTAAAAAAAATTTTTCAGTTTATTATAAATCAGAAATTCCGGAATATTTTAACTTCAAAAACAATCCTATGATAGGAGATATTTTCGTTTTAGCTGATTTAGGTTACTCACTTTTAACAAATAAGGACATAATAAAAGATAGAGAATACACTAAAGGGAATCACGGCTACGACAACAATAATATTGATATGCACGGAATATTTTATGCTATGGGGCCATCGTTTAAAAAAGGATATAAAGTTGGAACGATAAAGAACGTTAACATTTATCCACTTTTGTGTGAATTATTAAATATAATTCCAAATCAAAATATTGATGGTAAACTTGAAGAAATAGAATTTATTCTTTTAAGATGACTTTAAAGGAGTTGTGTTGGATTGACGATTTTATATCCCATCTTTCTAAGGTATGGAAAGTTTCTGTAAATGTTTAAGTATTGATCTCTATTGATTATAAAAATTTTATCTTCATCTTTTTTCATTTTCATTATTTTGTTTAATAAATCATTGTAAATATCATCATCAAGTTCACTTATATCAACTAAAGTATTTTGAATAACAAAGTTAACTTTATTACGACGAAACTCATTTTTAATTAGATTTAATTTATCCTGAGTTAACCATTCGTGGGAATTATCAACAATAACTGTATTGAAGTGGTCGAAATCTCTTATGATATTATTAATTGTATTCTTTATTAAAATCTTTGAATAACTTTTATCAAGTTTGTAGATCAAATCATCGATATCTTCGTTAACTAATAAACAATATTTTTTATTTGAATTAAGGATATCTTTTATTGGTTTATAAAAAATTTTGCTAGGGTTAAACAGAAAAGCAATTTGTTCTGTTGATTCCAACAATTCTTTTGAAATTTCATTAGCTTTAAAAACTTTAATCAAAAAGCCAATTTTATTTTTTATCCTAGTTAAACTTGTATCAATTATGAATTCAGATTTTAATATAATTCTGTTATTAGATGAGATTTTTGTAATTGACCTTTTATTTTTAGATAACTCACTTGATGAGATTATAACATCTCTACCTGAAAATTTTTTTTGCAAATTGAGTAAAACTAAATCAATAGGTAAATCTTGAAACACTTTAACATCAAATGATTTATAACCATTTTGTGTGGTAAAATTAAACATCGAACTATCAATTTGGAATTCTTGTAATGAGTTTAAGAAAATTCTTTCCACTTCAGTTTGAGATATTGGCTCTGTCTTGGCATTATTAACATTTGCAAGAAAATATTTATCTAAAGCAACTCTAATAACTGAAACAACGATAATTAGAAAAGTAATTATATAAAAAAATCTCTGTGATTTGAGCATTATGAGTTTGTAAAATTAGGTTTTCTCTTTTCTAAAAATGCAGATGTACCTTCTTTGAAGTCATTAGTTCCGCATCCTAAGGCAAATAGGATTGCCTCATAATTCAATCCGCTATTTAGGTTATCTGTTGTCGCAGCATTAATTGCTTTTATTGCTAATCTTATTGCTTGTTGTCCTTTTGAATTTATTGTTTTCAATGTTTCAATTGATTTGTCAAGTAACTCTTCTTTTTTCCAGACTTTATTAACAAGTCCAATAGATAAAGCTTCTTCAGCTGAGATTAAATTACCAGTAAGAATCATTTCTATTGCACGACCTTTACCAACCAATCTTGGCAATCTTTGTGTTCCACCATAACCTGGAATTATTCCAAGATTTACTTCTGGTTGTCCAAATTTTGCATTTTCAGAAGCATATCTGAAATGACAAGCTAAAGCTAATTCACATCCACCCCCTAAGGCAAAACCATTTACAGCAGCTAAAACTGGCTTCTCCATATTTTCAATGAAATTAAAAATTTCTTGACCAAATTCTGCAAACTTTTTACCTTCCAACATTGAAAGTCTATTTAATTCAGATATATCTGCCCCAGCAACAAAAGCTTTTTCACCACTTCCAGTTAAGATTACAGAAAAAATTGAATCATCATTCTGAATTACTTCAAATACAGTTTTTAATTCAGTTAATGTTTCTCTGTTTAAGGCATTTAGTTTATCGGGGCGGTTAATTTTAACAATTCCGATATTATCAATTTGTTCGAATAAAAGATTATTAAAGTTCATATTTTCTCCTAAAAATTTACAAATATTGGAATTCTAACTTTAAAGTCGAATAATAAAAAGTTGTTGGATTTAATAAAATTATAAGAACCAAGAACCTCCATCAAAAACATCGAAAATCCAAATCCGACGCTCAATCCTATTTTAGAATTTTCTTCTAAAAAATTTGTTTTATTTCGATCAAGCTTAAATTCGTGTAACTTTTGAAAGTAAGTATAATTTACACTTCCCTGAACAAAAGGCATAAACAAAACTATATTTTCAACTAAAGGTGAAAAGTAATGCCTGAGACCAAAATTAAATGTTAAAGCGTTCGTATGAAAATTTGCATAATCAGATTCCTGATAAAAATTTTGAGAGCCTGGAAACTGATCAAATCCTGTAGATGCATAGACAAATATTGGAAGTATATCTGTATTTGTATATGAAAATTCTACATTCAGCCCATATCCTAAATCAGTATTTCTAAAAAAATCAAATACAGGCATACGAGGACCAACACCAAAGCTTAAAAACGAACCTTCCGCTTTACTCGTCGAAAATGGTTGCGCAAAAATTAAACTAGTCAGTGAAATCCAAATAATCAAGTAATATATCTTCATAAAAGTTATTTTAATTGATGCTGTTGATTTTGTTTTATTAAAGTCTCCTCCAAATTTCCACCATATTCACCTACTTTGAAGATTAATATCAATACTATTATTGATAATATAACTATCGTTAAGTGAATAAAAATTTTATTTGGAATTTTTCTCCTGAAATAAATTTTTAGTAGAAAAATAATACTTACTAAAAATGTTGAATAAGTTGCAAAATCAATGTGTAAATTAACAATTTCAAGTTCTTTAATTGATAAATGACTGAATTTATTTAGTGTCATATTTCCAGTAAATAATGCAAAGAAAATTCCAAGTAATCCAATAACCAAAAATATAAAACTTAATTTCTCCCCTAACTCTGTTTTTTTTATTAAATAAAAAATTTCTACAAAAGGATATAACACCAAAAAAGCAATGGGGAAATGAATCACTTTTTCGTGTAGAGTTGAATAGTCAATCATACTAACCACACATTACTGATCCACCATTAACATTGATGACTTCACCAGTGATATGTTTTGCTAAATCTGAAGCTAAAAATAAAACAGGTCCAGCAATATCATCAGGCGCTGGAATTTTCTTAAGTGGAATTTTTTGAATTTCTTTGTTTAATCTTTCTTTGTCACTTAAAGCCGGAATTGACATATCAGTCCAAACCCATCCAGGAGCAACGCAATTTACTAAAATATTATATTCTCCAAGTTCATCAGCTAATGATTTAGTGAATGAAATAATTCCACCCTTTGAAGCGGCATAATGTGAATAACGTGCTTCACCTCTTTGACCAGCAGTTGAGGAAATATTTATTATTCTACCAAAACGTTTCCTTTTCATAAATGGCACTACTAATTTAGTGAATAAAAATACGGAGGTTAAATTTATTTTAATTGTTTCGTTCCAATCTTCTAAATTCATTTTATCGATTTTACCCTCTTTCCAGATGCCTGCGTTATTTACTAAAATGTCGATTCTGCCGAAATCTTTAATAACTTTTTCAACACATTCTTGAATTTCATTTTCATTTTGAAGGTTGACTTTATAAGCTCTACAATTTGTAAGCTTAGAATATCTTTTTACTAATTTCTGAGCATCTGAGTAACTATTGTTGTAAGTGAAAGCAACTGATGCATTTGCAATAGAAAAATATTTAACACAAGATGCACCAATTCCACGGCTTCCGCCAGTTATTAAAACAACTTTTGATTTTAAGTTTATCATTTAATACTCCACTTTATATAAGAATAATCCATTTGCTGGAACATTTTCACCAGCAAATTGTCTGTCTTTTTGTAATAAGATTTTTTCAAAATCATCATTAGATAATTTATTTTTTTCACAAAATAACAAAGTCCCAACTATTGCTCTTACCATTCCTCTTAAAAATCTGTTTGCAGTTATTCTAAAGATTATTAATTCATTTTTTTGAAACCATCTAACTTTTGTTACTTTACAAATCTTATTTTCATATTCAACAGATTTTTTACAGAATGCAGAAAAATCTTTTTCACCTATTAATTTCTCTGATAATTCATTTAGAGTAAAAATATTAATCTCCTTTGGATAGTAAAATGAATAACGATTGTAAAAGGGAGATTTTGCTCTTGAAATCAGATAAATATAAGTTCTTGATTTAGCATCAAATCTGGCGTGAAAATTTTCTGGAACTTCAACTATAGTTTTTATAGAAATGTCTTTTGGTAGAATAGAATTCAATGAAAACTTGAATTTATAAAGATCAATTTGTTCCAAAACTCTAAAGTTAGCTTTTTGATCTAATGCGTGAACACCTGAATCAGTTCTTCCTGCACCAATAATTTTCACGTTGGTTTTGATGATTGTAAAAATTGCTTTTTCGATTTCTTGTTGAATTGTTCTTCCACTTATTTGACTCTGCCAGCCGTGGTAATTTGTTCCATCGTATTGAATCGATAATAAGTAATTAAACATTTTATAAGAACAATATTATTAAATAGATTATTTGAGATATAAAAACAAAGCCTAAACCTTTTGTAACTATTTTCTTTAATTGAGAACTACCCCAGATATTTGAAATTATAATTTTTACTAATGTATTTGTTGAAGTTGCAAAAACTATTGCTCTAGAGGCGTCAATCGAAGATATTGATTCATTAAAGAATTTTGAAAGTGAAATTATTATTGCATCAATACTTGAAAATCCAGCCAGAGAACTCGCTACATAAACACCTTGGTTACCAAAATATACTTGTGCTAATTTTGTAATAAATATTGTTAATCCAAATACAAGACCGAACATAAATGCTGATTTGAGCTCAAAAGGGTTTTTAATTATTAGACTATCATCAGAAGTTTGATAATTGTTTTTATAGAAAATTAAGTAGATTAAAAATCCAATCATAAAAAATATTAAAAATGGAACGAGGATAAATTTCGCAAAATTAGAATTTAGAATTGAAATTATAATCAATGCCCGAATGAACATCATTGATGATGCGGCAATTATTCCTAAACCATAATTGAATGAAAGATTTTCTTCTAATTTACTTTTTTTACTAATTGAAAATGTATATGCTGTGCTTGAAACTAAACCGCCCAAAAGACTTGTAAACAATATACCTTTTTTGCTTCCATACAATTTCATCAAAATGTATCCTAAAAAGCTTAATCCACTTACAAAAATCACCATATACCAAACTTGAATCGGATTAATTACATTCATCGGACCGATATATCTATTAGGGAGAATTGGTAGTATTATTAAAGTTATGATAGCTAATTTCAAAGTTGCATAGATGTCTTCAGAATTTATTTTTCCAACAAATGAATGAAGTTGAATTTTCAACGAAAGGAAAAGTGTGATTATAATGGCAATAATTACAGGCAAATGCATATATCCCCAAAAAACCATCGAACCTAATATGAATACTAAAAAACCAGCTATTTCAGAAGTTCCCCCTCTTCTTCCTCTAATTGCAGCTGAGTAATATGAAGCTGTTGATAGTATTGAATATCCCAAAAAGAAAACTGCATAAATCCATTGAACTGTTATTGATGATATCATTGCAGAAGTAAAACCATAAAGTCCGATCAAAGGAAAAGTTCTTATTCCAGCGAAAATTTTCTCTGTCTTTTTTCGTGAATATTCTCTTTCTAAGCCTATAAGTAATCCAATAAAAACAACTACGGCAATTCCTTGTAAAATTGAGATAAGGTCTACTTCTCCTGTTAATGGTCTTGGGTTAGGAAACAGGCTTTCTATGAACTTTATGAATTCATTTGATAGATTTGTTGAATCGTTTTTTACAACTGATGTATCTTGATTCATTTTACTACAACTGTTTTTATATTAACAAATTCTCTAATACCAAAGATTGAAAGTTCTCTACCATAACCGGATTGTTGAATACCACCAAAAGGTAATCTTGGGTCTGAACGGACAAAAGCATTTACAAAGCAAGAACCAGCTCTTAGTTTCTTTTTTGCAATCAACTCACCTTTTTCCACATCATTTGTAAATATAGCAGCACCTAAACCGAAAACACTATGATTTGCCAAGTTTATTGCATCATTTTCATCTTTTGCTTTAATTACTGAAGCAACAGGACCAAATATCTCATCGTCAAAAGCGGGCATTCCTGGTTTAACATCAATTAGCAAAGTTGGAGGATAAAATGCTCCCTCTCCATCTGGAATATATCCACCAACTTTAAGAACTGCACCTTTTGAAATGCTCTCTACAACTTGTGAATGTAACTCATCTCTTAATTTAACATTTGCTTGAGGACCTAAATCATTATTTTCATCAAATGGATCCCCCATCTTTTTTGATTTTAATTTCTCAGAGTATAATTCAACGAAATCATTATAAATATCTTCTTCAACAATGAATCTTTTTGCTGCGATACAACTTTGCCCGCCATTTATTAACCTTGAATTTACGCAAGTTTCAACTGCTAAATCTAAATCAGCATCTTTTAGAACTACATACGGATCACTTCCTCCAAGCTCTAATAGAGTTTTTTTAATGTATTTACCAGATAATTGAGCAACTGAGGCACCCGCAAATACACTACCAGTCAATGAAACTGCTTGAACCAAGGGACTTGATATAATTTCTTCAATTCGAGAAGAATTTATCAAAACGGTGTTGAAACAATTTTCTGGAAAACCCGCTTTCAAAAAAATTTCTTCTATTGTTAAAGCACATCCACTTACGTTTGATGCGTGTTTGAGAATACAAGTATTCCCAGCCATTAAAGTGGGTGCTGCAAATCTAAATACTTGCCAGAATGGAAAATTCCAAGGCATAATTGCTAAAACAATTCCAAGAGGTTGAAAAGATATGTAGCTTTTATTAAAATCAGTTTTTACAATTTCGTCTGATAAAAATTTCTCGCCATTGTCTGCATAATATTCACATACCCAAGCACATTTTTCAACTTCAGCAAAAGATTGTTGAATTGGTTTACCCATTTCTAAAGTTATTAGTTCGGAGAATTTTTTTATTTCATTCCTTAAAATTTTAGCAACATTTTCCAACAACTCTTTTCTTAAATTAAAATCAGTCTCAGACCAATGCAGAAATCTTTGATGAGCTTTTTTTATAATTGTTTTTATTTGCTCACTGTCATATTCTTCATAAGAAGAGATTAATTTATTATTCGCTGGGTTTATTGAGTAAAGCATAGTTAAGCTCCTCTAATTTCTTTTTATTACAACTATTGTTTTGTCATCGTTGTAAGTACCATTCTTCGTAAACTTCAGTGAATCTTCAAGAATAGTTAAAGCAATTTCTTTTGGAGTTTTATTTTTATTTTGTTTCAAAAGTTGAACAAGACGAATTTCAGGATACTGTTCTCCATTTGAGTTTGTTGAATCAATTATCCCATCTGTGAATATTAAAAGAATATCATTTGGATATATGTTGATGCTTTCAATATCATATTTGGCGTGAGGGACAGGTCCTAGTACTGGACCGGTTACCAAGAGATATTCTATTTTGTTTTTTCTACTATTGTAAAAAATAGGTGGATTGTGTCCCGCATTTGTATAGAGGAATAATCCTTTTTTGTCAATTGAAATTTCTCCATAAAACAATGATGAAAATTTATCATCTTCGAAAATTTTATTAACTAATTGATTCATTTTCTTCATTAAAGGAGATATTTTAATTTCAAAATTACTTGCCATTCTTAAAGCGCCGGAAATATACATTGCTTCAGCAGCTGCTGCAACTCCTTTGCTTGCGGCATCACCAACTGCTATTCCAAGTCTGTCCTTATCTTCACCAATTTCTAAATAGTCAAAGAAATCTCCTCCTACAATTTCAGCTGGGTGTGTAAGGCCAAAAATTTCGAAAGAATGAAAGTGATATTCGTGTTCAGGTAATATACTTCTTTGAAGTTGTCTTGCTTTATCAAGATCAGCTTTGAGATTAGATGCACTTGCTAAGATTCTTCTTTGTTTTATTTGAGAAGTTAAAGCGGTAGCAATAATACTCATATTTAAGCGAAACTCTTCATTGAGAGAATCGCTATTTAATGCAAGGATATATTCATAATAAGTCTTGTTGTTAAGCTTTATTCTGTTTCCAACTCCAGTAGCTGAATACTTGAATATACCTTTCTTTTTCAACTCTGTTAAAGTTTCATCGGCAAGAATTGTTCTTTCTTTTTCGATTCTATCAAACTCTGGATAGTTTTTTAGTTTAATTTTGAATTTAGGGTCTATTTTTTCCATTGCACCGGTTTGGTAGAGTAGCTTATAAGATTGTGTAGCTGGTTCTAACTTCCAAATTCTTCCACCAGTAATGTGAAAACTTTTATCGTACACAATTTGTTCTAAAACACTGATTAACATCTCTTGTTCATCTGCGAATTTTTGAGATGCTATATTCTCGATAGTTCTATGAAGCTTTTTCTGATCCATTTGACCTCTTATAACAAAAGTAGTTAGTCATTTCAACTTTAAATAAAAAAGTTGTATAGAAATTATAAATAAAATTAGATTTCATCGTTGTGTGTATTGGAGAAAATTTATGGAATATCATTATACTCAATTAGTTGAATTGTTAGCTTTATGAATTACTGTTTGAGGAAATGGAATTTCAATATTTTCTCTAACGAAAGTCTTGTAAATATTTTCTCTTAATCTACATTGCATATCCCAAGCTTTTGAATAGTGATCAGTAAATGCAACTAATCTAAAATCTAAAGAATAAGCGCCGAAATTTATAAGATAAACTGCAGGTTCTTTTTGAGTTGATAAATCGGGATCAGCTTTAGCAATATTCAAAAGTACTTCTTTGACTTTTTCCAAATCAGTTCCGTAAGCAACACCAACATCGATAACTACGCGTGTTAATGTTGTTGGATAAGTAAAATTAACTAATCTTGATTTCACAATTTCATTATTAGGAATGACAACGATATTATTATCAAAATCTTGAATTTTTGTACTACGAATTCCAATTTCAATTACATCCCCTACTTGATTATCTGCATATCTTATTCTATCACCAATTCTAAAAGGTCTATCGATCATTATAATAAATCCTGATATCATATTTGATATTGATTCTTGAGCAGCTAAAGCAATTGCAAGTGAACCAACTCCAAGTGAAACAACAAATGCGCTTATATCAATTTTTAATTTTGCTAGAACTACGGCAAATGCAAGTAAGAATAATAAAATTTTTGAAACTTTCTTCAATAATGGGAATAAACTTCCACTTAGATTTCTATTTTCTTTTGCATTAATTTTTTCTTCATACCAATCAAAAAATAGATTTATTGCTTTGAACAGGATATTCAAGATGATAATTATTAGTATGACAAATAGGATTACCTCAACATATAAAATTATATTCTCTAAGAATGGATAATATTTAATTAAAGGTTTATCAAGAAATTTTGATTCGCTCTTAATTCCCTTTTCGAATAACGAAACTGCTAAATAAATACCGCCCAGAAAAGCTAACTTATAAATAGCATTTCCTGAGATGTTTAGCAGAATGTCATCTAATTCAGATTTAGTTTTCTTAACAAACGGTTTGATAATTTTTTTGATTAGATAACTTAAGATTTTAGCAACTAAGTATGATGCAACAATTGTAATGATTATTAAAGATAATCTAAATAGCAGTTCATCTTTTAATAGTTCACGAAGCTTTTCAATTAAAAAGTCCATTATTCTATCTTTCTTGAACCAGGCTTAATTAATGGTAATTTATTTTCTTTGCAAAGAGGACATTGATCAGCAGTAAATGATATTGCATCCAATTTTAATGAACTTTTAAATGGATATCCAAAATCAACTTTTCCATTACTTCTATCAACTAATGCAGCAACACCTACAATCTTAGCTCCGAAATTTTTTACTACATCAATAACTTCAAATACTGAACCGCCAGTGGTGACAACATCTTCACAAATCAGAACTTTTTCATCCTCAGATAAAGAAAATCCTCTTCTCAAAGTCATTAAATTGTTTTCTCTTTCAGTAAATATTGATTTTTTTGAAAGTTGTCTTGCAATTTCATAACCAACTATGATTCCTCCCATTGCAGGTGAAACGACACAATCGAAATCGAATTCTTTGAAATATTCTACCAAAGGAAGACAAACTTGATAAGTTAAATCTGGATATTGTAAAACTTTTGCACATTGAAAATACTGATTACTATGCCTACCTGATGTTAAGAGAAAATGACCATTGAGTAGTGCACCACTTTGGATGAAAATTTGTAAAATTTTTTCTTCGGTAATCACTTAAAAATCTTTATTTGTTTAATCGTTTCTCAATTAGATTAGCAAGCTGGAAATCCTTACTTGTAACTCCACCTACTGAATGGGTAGAAATAGAAATTTTAACTTTATTCCAAGAATGTAAAAAAATATCTGGATGATGATCTAATTTTTCAGATTCAAAAGCAACAGAACTAACAAAAGAAAATGCATCTATAAAGTCTTTAAATTGATAAGTTTTTTCAATTTGATTATCTGAAAAACTCCAACCATTTAGATTTTGAAGATTCTCTTGGATTTCTTCTTTTGATAACACACTCATAATTGCTCCTCTAATTGAAAATATTTATTTGCAAAATTAAACAAAAAAAAAGGCTGTCTCAAAAAATCATTGAGACAGCCTTGATAAAAATTTTAATTTCTTAGCCTTCTTTTGATTCTGTTTGAATCGGTTTTTCTGGAGTTTCATCAATAAAGACTAACTCATCAGAATTTTCAAAGTGCTTTGCTACTATTGTAGAACCTTCTTTAAATGAACCTCTTAGAATTTCTTCAGCTAATGGATCTTCTACATATTTTTGAATTGCTCTTCTTAAAGGTCGTGCACCATATTTTTCATCAAATCCTTTTTCGACTAAGAAATTTTTTGCGCTTTCATCAAGCAACACAACCATTTTTTGATCTTTAATATTTTGAACTAAATCTTTCAACTCAATATCAAT
Source organism: Ignavibacterium sp. (assembly GCA_025056745.1). Taxonomy (GTDB): domain Bacteria; phylum Bacteroidota; class Ignavibacteria; order Ignavibacteriales; family Ignavibacteriaceae; genus Ignavibacterium. Next base: position 6,503 of record JANWVQ010000017.1, on the reverse strand, counting down.
TATTTTCATAATATCATCTTTATTCAAATTTCTGAAAACAATTGTGTCATCAATTCTGTTGAGGAATTCGGGATTAAATAGTTTTTTCATTGCATCTTCAACAGTATCTTTCATTTTAGTGTATTTATCAGATTCTTCTTTTGTGCTGAATCCAAAAGATCCGACATTTTTCAAATCTTTTGTACCTATGTTTGAAGTCATTATGATAATTGTATTCTTAAAATCTACTTTTCTACCAAAACTATCCGTTAACATTCCATCATCCAAAACTTGAAGAAGTAAATTGAAAATATCTGGATGTGCTTTTTCAATTTCATCAAAAAGTACAACTGAGTAAGGACGTCTTCTAACTTTTTCAGTTAATTGACCACCCTCTTCATAACCAACATATCCCGGAGGTGCACCAACAAGACGTGATAGTGAGAATTTTTCCATATACTCACTCATATCAATTCTGATTAAAGCATCTTCTGAATCAAACAAATATCTTGCTAGTGCTTTGCAAAGCTCTGTTTTTCCGACTCCAGTTGGACCTAAAAATATAAAACTTCCAATAGGTCTATTTGGATTTTTAAGGCCAGCTCTTGTTCTTCTAATTGCTTTAGCTAATTTACTTACGGCTTCATCTTGACCAACAATACTTTGTTTGAGAGCTTCTTCCATTTTAAGAAGCTTTTCAGATTCTGTTTGAGCTATTCGATTAACAGGTATGCCTGTCATCATAGCTACTACAGTTGCAATATCATCTTCGGTAACATCGTGCACCATATCTTTTGAAGATTCTTCCCATTGCCTTTTAGCAATTTCGAGTTGAGCTTGAAGTTGTCTTTCTCTATCTCTCAATCGAGCAGCTTCTTCGAAATCCTGCATTTTTACAACTTTTGCTTTTTGTCTTTTGACTTCTTCAATGCTTTCTTCAAGCTCTAAGATTTCTTTTGGAACTTCAAAATTTCCCATATGAACTCTAGAACCTGCTTCATCAATTACATCAATAGCTTTATCAGGAAGATGACGATCAGTAATGTATCTACTACTTAATTTAACAGCTGCTTCGATAGCCTCCTTGGTATAGCGTACTTTATGATGTTCTTCGTACTTGAACTTTATATTTTCGAGTATTTGAAGTGTTTCTTCATAGGATGGAGGTTCTACCATTACTTTTTGAAATCTTCTATCTAAAGCGCCATCAGTTTCGATGTATTTTCTATATTCATCAAGAGTAGTTGCACCAATGCATTGAATATCACCACGTGCTAAAGCAGGTTTGAACATATTTGAAGCATCTAATGAACCTGAAGCGCCACCAGCACCAACGATAGTGTGTAATTCATCAATAAAGAGAATAACGTCGTCAGCTTTTTCTAATTCGTTCATTAATGCCTTCATTCTTTCTTCAAATTGTCCACGATATTTGGTCCCCGCAACTAAACCAGCTAAATCTAAAGTTACAACTCGTTTATCTTGAAGAATTCTCGGAACTTTCTTTTGAACAATTCTTAATGCTAATCCTTCTGCGATTGCAGTTTTTCCAACACCAGGTTCACCAATGAGAACTGGGTTATTTTTCTTTCTTCGACTTAATATTTGGGCAACTCTTTCTATTTCTTTTTCACGTCCGACAACTGGGTCTAATTTATCTTCCATTGCGAGCTTTGTTAAATCTCTTCCAAAGTTATCGAGTACAGGAGTTTTGGTTTTTTCCTTTTTTACATCTGCTGCAAATGTCTTTGGAGTTGGATCTTTACTTACCTTTTGACTTAGAATATCGTTCAATTCAGCTCTGGCTAAATCATAAGTAACATTGAATTGATGTAAAATTTGAGTTGCAATGTTATCTTCTTCTCTTAACAAAGAAAGTAATAAATGTTCAGTTCCAATTAAATCAGACTTAAATATTTTAGCTTCAATTTGAGTAATTTTAAGAACTTTTTCAGCTTGCTTTGTTAGAGGAATATTACCTATTGTGAGGGTTCCTCCAGAAGTTCTTACAGTATCTTCAATGGCTTTTTTTAATTTGATAAGATCAACATCAAGATTTCTTAAAATTTTAATTCCAATACCTTGCCCTTCCCGAATCATTCCTAAAAGAAGATGTTCGGTTCCTATGTAGTCGTGACCTAATCGTAAAGCTTCTTCTCGGCTTAATCTAATTACATCTTGAAGTCTTTCGGAAAAATTTCCATCCATTTTTTGTTCCTTTTTTTCTTTTAAAACAAAATTTTTATGCTTTTTGTTTCAATTTAAGTTTATTTTTATAAATGAATTACTAAGAATTTCTCATAAGTTACTTTAATAATTTAAAGTCTTTGGGAATCAAAAAAAAGCCTAAATAAATTTAATAACTTTAATAATTAGTTAAATAGATTTTCAATTGTTATTGCGAAATATAGTTTTAATTTACTTAATAATTTTTATCTTTCATCACTAAATTCATAATAATAATCGGAGAAAATTATGGATGCTTTAACAGGATTATCCATTTTTATAATCATCGCTATAATAATTTTTCTTTTACTTTTCTTTTACTTTATTCCAATAGGATTGTTTATAACGGCCTACTTCTCTGGTGTAAAACTAAAAATTTTCAGAGATTTAGTTGGAATGCGTTTAAGAAAAGTTCCCCCTGTTTTGATTGTTAGAAATATGATTACTGCTACAAAAGCAGGTTTGAAAGTTGATCAAGCAAAACTCGAAGCGCACTATTTAGCTGGTGGAAATGTTACAAAAGTAATAAATGCTCTTGTCTCAGCAGATAAAGCAAATATTGGACTTACATTTGAGCGCGCTACTGCAATTGATTTAGCTGGAAGAGATGTTTTAGAAGCAGTTAAAATGTCAGTTGTTCCCAAAGTAATTGAAACTCCAATGGTTGCTGCAGTTGCAAAAGATGGTATTCAATTAAAAGCAATTGCAAGGGTAACTGTAAGAGCAAATATTGATAGACTTGTTGGTGGTGCCGGTGAAGCTACTATTTTAGCAAGAGTTGGTGAAGGTATAGTTTCAACAATCGGCTCAAGTGATTCTCATAAAGAAGTTTTAGAAAACCCTGATAAAATCTCTAAAAGCGTTTTGGCAAAAGGTTTAGATTCTGGAACAGCATTCGAAATACTTTCTATTGATATTGCTGACGTTGATATTGGACAAAATATTGGTGCAATATTACAAGCTGACCAGGCTGAAGCAGATTTGAAAGTTGCTCGTGCAAAAGCAGAAGAGAGAAGAGCCGCAGCAGTAGCAACTGAACAAGAAATGATTGCTGAAGTAGCTCGTCAAAGAGCAAAAGTTGTTGAAGCTGAAGCAGAAGTTCCAAAAGCTATTGCTGAAGCTTTCAGAAATGGAAGACTTGGAGTTATGGATTATTATCATCTAAAAAACATCCAAGCTGATACTGAAATGAGAACTTCAATCGCTCAGCCTGAAGAAAAGAAACCAAATACAAATGGTTAATCAAAATGGATAGTCTATTTGATATAATAATTTTTTTAATAATTATTATCTCTTTTTTGAGCTCTCTTTTTCAGAAAAAGGAGAAACCAAAAACAACTCAAAAGACAGAAGGTTCAACGCAAACAAAATCCTCGGATGGTTTTTCTGAGTTTGAATCAGAAAAAATTGAGGTTGAAGCTCCTAGCTACGACATTTTATCTGAGATTGAAAAAATATTTAATGAAGACTTAGGTGTTCCCAAACAAAAAAGAGAACCCGAGTTCCAAACTCCTTCTACAATTCCAGAACGCTCACTTGAAACTGAAAGTATTAGTTATGATAAATTCGATTTAGAGAAAAAAGTAGCCCTAGAAACACAAGCTAAATTTCAGAGAAAAGAAATTGCAATTGATTCTAAAACTGAGACTGCTGCCAAAATGTTCGAGGAATTATTAAAGAAACAAGGTGCGAAGAAAAAAGAAAAGCATCCTATCATTAAAAAGATAAGAGATCCTCAGTTAATTAAAGATTATATTATAGTCTCAGAAATTCTTAATAAACCTCTTGCTCTCCGTAAATGATTGAAAATAAAATTCAGTTTAAGAAAATATCCTTAGCGGGAACATCGAGAATAATCGATGAATCCCGCTTCAAAATTAATTACAGAGAAGTTCTCAATAATTCTCAATACGAGGCGGTAAGCTCTATTGATGGTGCTTATCTATTGATAGCTGGTGCTGGAACTGGTAAAACAAGAACTTTAGTTTATCGTGTTGCAAGACTTATTGAGATGGGTTTCGACCCGAATTCAATTTTATTGTTGACTTTTACGAGAAAAGCTGCAAACGAGATGTTGAAACGTGCTTCATTATTATTGGATGATAGATGTTCTAAAATAAGAGGTGGAACTTTTCATTCGTTCGCAAATTTAATCTTGAGGAAATATCATAAAGCAGTTGGACTCGATTCAAATTTTACTATACTTGATCAAGGTGATAGCGAAGATGTAATTAATCTTATTCGATCAAAAAGCAAATTCATTTCGAACGAAAAAAGATTTCCAAATAAACAAACTCTTGCAAAAGTTTATAGTCTTTCAGTAAATACTAGAAAAACAATTCCTGAAATTATAGAGTTAGATTACCCTCATTTTCTGACTTACTTAGATGAAATCTTAAAGGTATTTAAAATTTACAACGATTACAAAAAAAGAAATAACCTATTAGATTATGATGATTTACTGATTTATTTAAGAGATTTTCTTTTTAGTGAATCAGCTGCTGCAAGATCATTAACATCTGAAATTCGTTTTCTTATGGTTGATGAATATCAGGATACTAATTACATTCAAGCTGAAATTGTAAAAGGTTTAGCTTCATATCATAAAAATGTAATGGTAGTCGGAGATGATTCACAGTCAATATATTCTTTTCGTGGTGCTGACTTTTACAATATAATTGAATTCCCAAAACTTTTTGAAAATGTAAAGATTATCAAACTAGAGGAAAATTATAGGAGTTATCAATCTATTTTAGATCTTGCAAATAGAATTAATAAATCAGCACTATTCAAGTTCGAAAAAAATCTTTATTCAAAAAGAGGAAGTGGAAATTTACCACAAATAATAGCCACTGTTACTGAAAATCTTCAATCAAAATTTATTGTTGAAAAGATTCTTGAACTAAGAGAAGAAGGTGTTAAACTACAAGATATTGCTGTTCTTTTTCGATCATCTTTTCACTCATTTGATTTGGAACTTGAATTATCAAAAGCAAATATTCCATTTCAAAAATTTGGTGGGATGAAATTTATTGAGTCAGCGCATATTAAAGATGTTGTCGCTTTTCTTCGAATAATAGAAAATCCTAAAGATGTTATTTCTTGGTATAGAATTTTACTTTTGCACGAAGGCATCGGACCTAAAACTGCTCAGAGAATTCTTGATGATATTGCTGCTGGAAAACTTAATTCAAAGCAAGAACCTCAAGAGAAAATTAAATCAAAATATGAAAAAGTAGCTCCGCTATTTTACTTGATTTATGAAATTTCAAAACCCAAATACTTGCCTTCTGAAATTCTAAAGAAAGTTTTGTATTATTATGATGAATTATTCAAAGCTAACTATGATGATTGGAATAAACGTCAAAAAGATTTAGATATTTTTCAAAACATTGTTGAAAACTATAAAGATATTGAAACACTGCTTTCAGATTTGGCAATCGAGCCAATAATTGAGTCTGTCGTAGATATTGAACCTGAAAGCAAAGAAAACGAGTTTGTAACTTTATCAACAATACATTCTGCTAAAGGACTTGAATGGCATACAGTTTTTATAATTCACGCAGTCGAAGGATACTTCCCTTCAAGCAGAAATGCTGAAAAGATTGAACAAATTGAAGAAGAAAGAAGATTGATGTATGTTGCAGTTACGAGAGCTAAAAATAATTTGTTTATTTTATATCCAATGAATTTATTTGACCGTGAAGCAGGAAGAACATTTTCAAAACCTTCTCGGTTTTTATCTGAATTAACTTCGGATATCGCTGAAGGATTTTTACTTGAATCAGACTTTTAATTGAAAGGGATAATAAATGTATAAATATTTTAAGAACTTTATAATATTAGTTCTTTTAGCAGTTAATATTGTTTTTGCACAAACTGTTAAGGTAAAAATAATTGAAACTAGTGATGTTCACGGTGCAATTTTTCCTTATGATTTTCTTCAAGATAAACCTGCACGAACTTCTTTGGCACAAGTAATGACTTATCTCAAAGAGCAACGAGCTGATACAAATCAAGTTGTTTTTATTTTGGATAATGGAGACATACTTCAAGGAAATCCAGCAATCTATTACATTAACTTTAACAAAAAAGATGGTGTTCATCTCTTAGCTGATATTATGAATTATATGAAATATGATGCTGCAACTGTTGGTAATCACGACATTGATCCGGGACCTGAGGTTTACAAAAGATTTAAAGGTGATATAAAATTCGATTGGTTAGCTGCAAATGCGATTGATGAAAAGACTGATAAACCTTTTTTCAAACCATACACAACTGTTGAAAGAGGTGGA
>JANWVQ010000178.1 GCA_025056745.1 Ignavibacterium sp. | reverse complement strand
AAGAAATAGAAAAACTTCTTGAAACAATAAAAAAGCTTTCAGATGATGAATTTATTTTAAGACTTTCTTGGGGCAGTGGTTGGAAAGGAATGACCGGGGATTATTTCGATCAAAACTGGTTAGCTACATTCCGAAGAAAATATCAACTTGGTAAAAGAGACTTCCCAATTTTTCCAAAAACAAGACGAATTGTTTTTGAAGGTGAAGAGCCAAAATATTTAACAGGTTGGGTTAAAATAAAGCTTAATGATGTTTTGGAAATTGAAAATAATAAATATGAAAAAAGTTTAAAATCATCAGAGCAAACTGATCCATTGGAACTATTAAAACAAAATTTTAAAGTTACCGAGACTAAAAAGAAAAAATAATTTTGCTTTTTAATTTGGTATACCATTCACACTTAAACTATAACTTATTTACCTAAGTGTGCTTTGTGGTTAAGAAAAAACCACTTAAGACACTAAATAGGCGGAAAAATTATGAAAAAAGCTTTTATTTCAATTCTTGGCACGAACAATTATTTAGAATGTCGTCACTCTTTTGGGGACATTATAACTGATGTACCAGTTAAATATTGTCAGGAAGATATAATCAAAATTTTTTGCGAAGATTTTGATGAAGAATCTGAAATTCGAATTTTCATTACAGACGAAGCAGAAAAGAAAAATTGGTTGGATAACGGACATATTGATAAAATAAAGAATTCACCCATTGAAAATAAAGGTCTTAAACAAAGACTTGAGTCTCTAAATCTTAAATCTCAAATCAAACCAATTAAAATAAAAGAAGGTTTTGATGAAAACGAAATCTGGGATTTATTTCAAGTAATTTTTGATTCATTTCGAGAAGAAGAGGAAGTAATAGTTGATATTACACATTCTTTCCGTTCACTCCCAATGCTGATGATTACTCTTCTAAACTATGCCAAGCAAGTAAAAAAAATAAAGGTCTCTGGAATTTATTATGCAGCTTTTGAAACTTTAGGCTCAATTCCTGAAGTAGAAAAAATTCCAGCAAATGAAAGAATTGCTCCAATTTTGAATCTGACTTCATTTTCTTATTTACAGGACTGGACAAATGCTACTTTTGATTTTATCAACAATGGCTCAATTAAATCTCTAAAAAATTTGTCTAAAATGTTTAACGAAAAAAATGAAACAACAAAGTTCAGGAAGAATTTATTAGGTGAAATAGATAATGTTCTTGATAATATGGCTTTGTGTCGAGGTGGTAATTTATTGGATTATGATTTTAATACTCTAAAACAAAAAATAAGAGAACTAAAAACGAGCAATAATTTTACCGCTTTTAATACACTTATCGATAAAATTTCAGATAAGTTTGAAGTATTTGATAAAAGTGGAATTAAAAACTTATTAGAAACTGTAAAGTGGTGTTACGAACATAAGTTATATCAACAATCAATAACTTTATTGTTAGAAACTATGATAACAACTATTTTAATTAAATTAGGTCTAGATGAAAAAGAACGCAAGAATAGACAAGTTGTTACAAATGTATTTAATATTAAAAGTAAAAATATACCTAAATCAGATTGGAATGAACTTTGTAATAAACATTCTGATTTAACTGAAAAGATTCTATCATTATCATTTGTTGATATAATTATAAAAGAATACGAATATCTATCAGATATAAGGAACGATATAAATCACGGTGGGTTTAACAATGATTCTAAGAAAAGTAACTCAATAATTTCAAGGTTAAGAAATTCAATTGATAATATTATCCCTAAGATTCAAAGTTTTTTAAATGAATAAACATTATGCTCATCAACCTCTCTAATCATCCAAGCTATAATTGGTCGCAAAAGCAAATTAATGCTGCTAAGAGAAAGTTCGGGAAAATTATTGATATCCCTTTTCCTCATATTTCTCCTTTTGCTTCTACAACTCAAGTAAGTAAAAAAGCAGAAAAGTATTTAAATGAAATTATGTCTATTATTAAATCCTCTGCAGATAAAATCAATGCTGTTCATCTGATGGGTGAATTTACTTTTGTAATTTTACTTTATGAATTACTCAAAAAGAAAAAAGTTCCTGTTATTGTATCTACTTCAAATAGAGTAGTGCAAGAAAAAAATGGAAAGAAAATAGTATTGTTCGACTTTGTTAAGTTTAGATTTATTAGTGGATAATTATCGAACCACTAAGAGCACTAAGAACATAGATAAATAAAATGATAATAACTAAAAAATATGTAAATGATCTTTCGTACAAAATTGTTGGTGCTGCAATTGAAGTTCATAATTCTTTAGGACCAGGTTTATTAGAGTCAGTTTATGAAAAATGTTTAGCACAAGAATTATTACTTCAAGGATTAAAAGTTGAAAAACAAGCTATTATTCCAATCGAATATAAAGGTATTACTTTTGAAGCAGAATTAAGAGCAGATCTAATAGTAAATAATTTAATTGTTGTTGAGCTTAAAGCAGTAGATTCAATTCTTCCAATACACAAAGCACAGTTAATTACTTATTTAAAGTTATTAAAATTACCAAAAGGGTTATTAATTAATTTTAACTCAATATCAATTACTGAATCTTTGGTGCCATTAGTGACAGAAGAATTTTCAAAATTAAAAGATATTTGACCTTAGTGAAACTTAGTGCTCTAAGTGGTTAAAAGAAATTATCTCTAACCACTAAGAACACAGAGAAATAAATCTTAGTGAAACTTAGTGTTCTTAGTGGTTCAGAAATAATCAAACGATTAATTATTAAATACAAAAGATTGAAAAGGTATATTAAATGGAAACTATGTTTTGTCTTGTTTCCCGTCAAACTATGGCTAATGTTTTGCCTGTTTTAATGTATAATCCAAAAAAGGTAATTCTATTTGCTACTCCAGAAGAGAAAAATTCTGCAGATAATCTTGAAAAATTATTTAAATCAAAAAGAATTAATGTCAAAAGAAATGATGGTCTGGATGCTTATGATTATGTAAATTTTAAAAGTGTTGTTAAGAATGAATTAGATTTATCAATGGGTGAGACTTGGTTAAATGTTACTGGTGGAACAAAACTAATGGCTCTTGCTGCTTATGAAGCTTTCGCAGAAAAAAATCGAAAAATCATCTACTGTAATACAGAAAGAAAACAAATTATACATCTTTATCCAAATCCTATTTCGGAAAATTTGGAGTTAACTTTAGATATTAATGATTATCTAATTTCATACGGTTATGAAATTATCTCTTCGAGAACTGATGAGTTTAATGATAACCATAAAAAAATTTTCGATATACTTGTTCAAAAAGGAATTTTATCGAATTTCTCAGATTTCCTTGATATTTATCGAAGTCAAGTTGCTAATTTTGTAAATCTTAGGACTTTTATTGACAAAAGAAATAGAATATTTTCAATTCAGAGAACGCCTAACGGAATTATTCTTTTCATAGAAAATGAAAAATTTAAGTTTGATGATGACAAATTTTTGAAAGGTGATTGGTTAGAATTTTTTATGCTTTATCATCTTAGCAATTTGGGAATTAATTCAGAATTAGGTGTAAAAATTACTTCTTCAGGTAATGTGGAAAATGAAATTGATTTAATTTTTATTAAAAATTATCAATTGTATTTAATCTCCTGTAAAAGCGGGCGTAATAATGATCCAAACAGAGATATTTATGAGGTTGAAACGTTGAGAAATATTGCTGGTGGGACTTATGGTAAAGCATTTTTATTTACTACACAACCACTCACGCAAAGAATTGCTAAAAGAGCAGCTGAATTGAGAATTAAAACTATCGATCTTCAAAATTTAGATAAAGTTAATTTCTGACAGGAAATTTAAATGAAAACAAAAAATATTCTTATTTGCGTTTCAGGACTGACTCCACAGATTGTTACTGAAACATTATTTTGTTTGTCTTACAAAGAAAAGATTTCAATAGATGAAATCTACATACTTACAACTAAAAGAGGAAGAGATGTTATCTTAGGAAGAGACAAACATCCATCAACTCCTAAAACTGCATTAAAAGATGAAATACAAAATCTTTGTAAGAAATATAAACTTAAAGAACCTTTATTTGAAGAAAACGATACTCATATAATAGTAGCAAAAGAAGAGTCAATAGAACTTCCAGATATTAGGTCAGATAAAGATAATATTCTCTTTCCGAATAAAATTTGTGAACTTCTAAGGGAAAAAACATCTGAGCCTAATAATGTAATTTATTGTTCAATTACCGGCGGAAGAAAATCTATGAGCGTTCATCTTGCAAATGCTCTTTCAATTTTTGCACGAGAAAACGACAGACTCGTTCACGTTCTTACAAAAGAAGAACACGAGTTCAAAGGGTTTTATCCTCAAACGAAAAAGGAAATTAATGATCTTGAATTGGCTAATTTACCATTTGTAAGACTACGACCAATCCTATCTGCAGAGATTAAAAGACCTGATTTATTGACATCAAATTTTGATGAAATTGTAAACTTTACTCAAAAACAACTTAAAGCTCTCACTCCATCTAATAAAATGATATTAGATATTGAAAGAAGAGAATTAAGATTTGGAAATTACAATATAGAATTAGAACCACTTGAATTTCTTTTCTATTACTTTTTTGTTGATTCTAAAGAAAAAGGAAGAAATAATATCTCCGTTCAAGAATTTATTTCCGATGAAACAAAAAATAAATTCATTGAATATTTCAATTTATATTTCCCAAATCGATATATAGAAGAACAAAAATGGTATAAGAAAGGATTCTCAAAAGAAGATTTCAGAGTTAAGCGTTCTCGCGTTAATTCTAAAATCAACGATTTAATTGACGATCCTGATATTTCATCCTACTTTGTAATTGATGTTAATAAAAAATATGGTTCGTCAACTTATTATTTAAAAGCCGAAAAAGATAGATTTATAATAAAGTAGCACAGTAGGGTAATTCATTTTAGGAGTGATAACATTACTTATTGAATTTTTTTATGATTACATTATTATTACATCAATTTGAGTTCAAAAATATTAACAACTATAACAAAACTATTGAACACAGACTGATAGTCTGTGCTACAATTTAAATATGATTGATAAACATTTTGCTCGAAGAAATTTACCTCACCTTTATTTCAACACTGGAATTTATTTTATTACCGCAAGAATCTCAGGAACTTTGCCTTTTTCAGTCATTAATTCGCTTAAAAAAATCTCAAATAAATATCGTGATATTCCATTTGAAGAGTTCCGTAAACATTTTGTAGAATACGATGATTTCTTAGATAAAAACTTTAATTCTAAAATTAAATTAACCGACAATTTTATACCGGAAATTCTTTCTGAATGTTTATTATATCCTGATGGTAAAGAGTACAAATTATTATGCTATACTATTATGCCTACTCATTTTCATTTTGCTTTTGAGCTTTTACCTAACAATAAAGGTATTAGTAAAATAATGCAATCAATAAAGGGTATTTCATCTCGGAGAATAAATACTAAACTCAATCGAGAAGGCAAGTTTTGGCAAGATGAAAGTTATGATAGATTAATAAGGAATGATGTTGAATTATATTATGTTATCAGATACATATTAGAAAATCCAGTTAAAGCTCGTTTAGTTAAGAACTGGTATGAATGGAATTATACATTTTGCAAAAAAGAATTTATAGTTTTATAGCTCGTAGCACAGGCTATCAGCCTGTGTTTTTGTTACACTTATGCGATTAGCTATAATAAAATTTCCATACCTAATGCCAGGAAAAATCACAGACTAATAGTCTGTGCTACCATTAATAACCTTTCCGAAACGTTTCTTTGCTTCTAATCTCTTAATTAGCATTTTAATTTTGTTTCAGTAATATCAATAATTCTTATATGAGGTAACATTTGAAAAATAATATCTATATTTTCTCAAATACAATACTCAGTCGAAAAGATAACTCAATATTACTAAAGACTATTCCAAATTCTGAATCAATACATCAAGCAGATATATTTGAAGATGAAATTGATGGGGTAATACTGCCTCCATCCAATGGGCACGAACCAATACAAATAAAGCATCTTCCAGCTGAATCAATTGATTCTATATATTCTTTTGGTGAGGTTAAATTTAATACACAATTCTTCAAGTGTTTAAGTAATTATGGAATTACAGTAAATATTTTTAATTATTATGGGCAATATGTAGGAAGTTTCCTCCCGATTAATAAAGATAGCTCTGGTAAAATTCACATATTGCAATATAAATCCTACTGTGATGAGTCTGATAGATTATACGTAGCAAAAGCAATTTTAATAACTGCTATTAAAAATATATTGGCTAATCTAAAGTCTTATCTGTATTCCGGGAATAATTTAGAAAATTACATTAATCAAATTAGTTCCTTACTTGAGCAAATGAGATTCTCAGATTCAATTGAAAATTTAATGGGAATTGAAGGAAATGCAAGAAACATATACTACCAAAGTTGGGGTGAGATACTTAAACAAGAGTCAGATTTTGAAAAGAGAATTAAACATCCTCCAATCGGTATGATTAATTCATTAATTTCTTTTGGCAATTCTTTGCTTTATGCGGTTTGTATTAACGAAATATTCAGGACAAAATTAACACCTTACGTTGGATTCATTCACGAGACAGGGGATGGTAAACATCCTCTGGTTTATGATATAGCTGAAATTTTCAAACCTGTAATAGTTGATAAAGTTATTTTCAGAGTTATCAATCTTAATATGATAACAAAAGATGATTTCAAAAAAACATCGAAAGGCTATTATCTGAAAGATGAAGCAAGAAAAATATTTGTAGAAGAGTTTGAAAAAAGATTAAGCTCAATAATTCATCATAATAGATTAAATAGAAGAATTTCATATAGATCAATTATAAGGATGGAGTGTTACAATCTAATTAATTATTTATCAGGAAAATTAAATTCTTATGAACCATACAGAGCCGAATAATACCGTGTTTTACATAGCAGTTTACGACATAACTCATCCAAAAAGACTTGCGAAAACATTAAAGATTTTTCGCAAGTATATGAATTGGGTTCAAAACTCTAATTATATTTAAAGGGTATCATTCAACTCTATTTATATATGCTCACAAATAAAACTAAATATAATCTTCTTGCAAAAGAATTTCTCTATAAAGCCAATGAAACCAATTTTCCAAAAGAGATGCAAAAACAGAATAAGCTTTTTGTTTTAGAAAAGATCGCTCAACTAAATATTATCGAAAAGAAATATCATAATGCCATTGTCTTATTGGAACCTCATTATAAAAAAAATAAGTTTTTTCCAGATTATGCAGCCTATACTTTAGCTGTTAGTTATATTTTAGACAAAAAACATAAGGCTGCTGAGGAATTAATAGACATATTTCTTAACAAGCAAAATTCAAATCTGAACCATAAATTCCTAAAACTTAAACAACAATTATTTTCAGAGATCTACGTTAAGAATAAGAATATTGAATTAATATTAAAACCTTACAATCAATAAAATCAAATTCGAAAGCGGACTTCGAGACTAAATGTTTTATAATAAAAATTTTAATAAATAATTTTACTCATAATCACAATATTGCCATCTTTAATTATCTCACTCTCATTCTAAATTTTTCCTTACTTTTTAGTAAACTTGCATCGTTTTTTATAAACATTATTAAATTGATATGAGACACTTAAAAATAATTTTATTAATCTTTTACAGTCAACTTTTCTTTGCTCAAAATATAAATTCATACTATCCTTTAAGAAAAGTAGAAATAGGAGATTTTCTTACTGATAAAAATGATACTATAAAAAATTGCTTTTTAGGTTATAGAGTTTATGGTAAAGTAAATGAAGATAGTTCAAATATTATTTTCTTTCCAACTTGGTTAGCTGGAAGTTCAGAGAATATAGGTACTTTACTTTCGAAATATTCTTTTATTGATACTAATAAGTTTCTGATTATCTCAATTGATGCTTTGGGAAATGGTTATTCATCATCTCCATCAAATACAAAAAATTTCCCTTTAATTACTTTTAATGATATGACTCGTGCTTATTACAAAGCTCTCTCAGAAAAACTTAAGATATCAAACTTGTATGCAATAGTAGGAGGCTCAATGGGTGGAATGACAGCTTTTAACTTTGCAGTGAACTACCCAGATTTTGCAAAAAAGATTGTCTCTTACGTTTCATCTCCGCAATTAACCTCTTATGATTTGCTTTGGACTAATTATCAAATAAGTTTAATTGAATACCTAATTTCTATTGATGCTGAGAAAAGAAAAATAAAAGCTTTTTCTGATATTATCGTTGCTTTAATTGCAAGAACACCAGCTTATATCAATCAAACAATTTCATTATCAGATTTTCAAAATTATTTTAACAAATTTTATAAAGAACCTGATTCGATTTATACTTTAGAAAATTATTTATGCCAACTGAAAGCTGTTATTTCATTTAATATTTCGAAAGATTTTAATAATGATCTAATTCAAGCTGCTAATGCAGTTAAATCAAAATTTTTAATAATTGTATCTGAAACTGATATGATGGTAAATCCAGAGAATGCGAAAAGATTTGCTGAAATGATCAATTCAGAACTAGTTGTGTTGAAAAATAATTGTGGACATCTTGCTGTTAATTGTGAAATTGATAAAGTACGAGAAATAATAAATAATTTTCTTTCATCAGATTAAATTGCAAACAAAAAAAGGAATTTTAATGACTTTTCCTGATATTGAAATATTATCAATTAATACAATAAGAACTCTTTCGATTGATGCCGTACAAAAAGCTAATTCAGGGCATCCGGGAATGCCACTTGGTTGCGCTCCAATAGTTTATCATATCTATAAAAATATTCTTAAACATAATCCTTCTAATCCGAGTTGGGTAAATCGAGATAGATTTATTTTATCTGCAGGACACGGTAGTATGTTACTTTATTCAATTTTACATTTATGCGGATATGATATTTCTATCGATGATATTAAATCTTTTAGGCAGTGGGGAAGTAAAACACCGGGTCATCCAGAATATAAACATACACCAGGAGTTGAGGTTACTACTGGCCCTCTTGGACAGGGATTTGCGACTGCAATTGGAATGGCTATTGCCCGTGAATATCTCGCATCAATATTTAATGAAAAAGGGTTTGAGATTTTTAATCATTATGTTTTTTGCTTATGTAGTGATGGAGATTTAATGGAAGGTATTTCTCACGAAGCTGCTTCGTTTGCAGGTCATCAAAAATTAAGTAAACTAATTTGCTTTTATGATGATAATGGAATTACAATTGATGGTAACACAAGTCTATCTTACTCTGATGATGTTGAAAAAAGATTTCAATCTTATAACTGGAATGTTTTCAGAATAAATGATGTAAATAATCTTGATGAAGTTAAAGAGGTAACTAATCTTGCGATAGAAAATTCTGATAAACCTGTATTAATAATTTCAAAAAGCATAATTGGTTATGGAAGTCCTAATAAACAGAATTCAGCCTCTGCCCACGGAGCTCCACTTGGTAAGGAGGAAGTTTTACTTACAAAAAAGAATTTGAATTGGAATTATGAAGAGGAATTTTTCGTCCCCGATGAGGTAAAAAATCATTTTGAAAATGTTAAAGTAAAAGGTATTCAATTAGAGAAAGAATGGAATGAATTAGTCAGCAATTATTCAATTCATTTTCGTGAGAAAGCAATATTATTAAATCAATTCTTGAATGGAGATATAAATTTTGATTTTGCAGATAAGCTCCCAACTTTTGAAGAATCAATAGCAACCCGACAAGCCTCAGGAAAAGTATTATCTGAGTTGGTTAAAAATATTCCATTTTTAATTGGAGGTAGTGCTGATCTTTCAGAATCGAACAATACTTATGTAAAAGATGCAGGTGTTTTTTCTTATCAAAATAGGAATGGTCGAAATATTCATTTTGGTGTTCGTGAACACGCAATGGCTGCTATTATGAACGGTATGGCTTTACACTCAAATTTAATTCCTTATGGAGGTACATTCTTAATTTTTTCTGATTATATGAGACCCTCAATTAGACTCGCTGCTTTGATGGGAATTAAAGTTATTTATGTTTTTACACACGATAGTATTGGCTTAGGTGAAGACGGACCCACACATCAGCCTATTGAACAACTTTCTTCTTTAAGAGCAATACCTAATTTAGTTGTCATTCGTCCAGCAGATGCTAATGAGGTTGTGGAAGCCTGGAAATATGCTGTGAAGCATAAAGGGAGTCCAATAGCTTTAATTTTGACTCGTCAAAAAACTAATACTTTAGATCGTAAAAAATTTTCAAATCAAAATGGACTACATAAAGGTGCATATATCTTGAAAGAACCATCAAAAATAGATTTAATACTCTTAGCTTCAGGTTCTGAGGTGGATCTTGCAATAAAAGCAGCAGAAGAGTTAGAGAAAAAAAATTTTGGAATAAGAGTTGTAAGTTTTCCAAGTTGGCAATTATTTGAAATGCAAGATGAACAATACAAAAATTTTATTTTGCCAACTGATATAAAAAATAGAATTGTAATTGAAGCAGGGAGAAGTCTTGGCTGGGAAAAATATATTTGTAATGAAGGTTTGGCTATTTCAATAGAAACTTTTGGAGCATCTGCACCTGAGAAAATACTGTTTGAAAAATTTGGCTTCACAGTTGACAATGTTGTAAATAAAGCTTTACAACTTTTGAATTCGAAATAAAAAAGGAGAAATAATAATGAAAAAATTGCTTATAATTATCGCAGTAATTTTAATTGGAATTCAATTTATTCCAGTTGAAAGAACAAATCCTCCGGTAAAAAATGAAATGCCAATGCCTTCAAAAGTTAAAGAAGTAATTTCAAGAGCTTGTTATGATTGTCATTCAAACAATACTGAGTGGAAATGGTACTCTAAAGTTGCTCCAATGTCTTTTCTTATTTCCTATGATGTCAAAGAAGGTAGAGAACATTTGAATTTTACTGAATGGAACTATTATTCAATGGAGGAAAATGAAATAAAACAAGAAATTTGGGAAGAGGTATTAAAAGAAAGAATGCCACCTTGGAGCTATCGTGTTGTTAATCCAAAAGGTAAATTGTCTGAAGAGGATAAAAGGATTCTTAGAGAATGGGCTTTAGAAAGATAACTACATAAGGGTTCACATTGAGTATAGAAAAAAGAACAAGACTTTTACAATCTGGCATAGAGGGAAAAGGACCTATTGTTTATTGGATGAGCAGAGATCAAAGAGTCTCTGA
>JANWVQ010000166.1 GCA_025056745.1 Ignavibacterium sp. | reverse complement strand
AATTCCCAAAGAATTTTTATTGGGACAAAACTATCCGAATCCATTTAATCCAAGCACACGTATAAGTTGGCAATCTCCAATTAGTGGTCATCACTCATTAAAAGTTTATGATATACTTGGAAACGAAGTTGCGACATTAGTAGACGAGTATAAAGAAGCAGGCAAATATGAAATTGAATTTAACGTTGTAAAGACACTCAATGGCATTTCTCTACCAAGTGGAGTTTATTTTTATCAGCTGAAAGTTGGTAATTATATTGAAACAAAGAAGATGATATTATTGAGATAATCATATAAAAAATTAGTTATAGCATTATGAAAAAATTTATACTGATATTTTTTATTACAACTTATGCAATTCTCTTTTCACAGCAATTACAGGAATTCCGTGCTGTTAAACTAACTAACGTTGATAGTAATGTTTTATTCACAGACCAAAACATAGCCCAAGCAATGGATTATCTTGCTTCTATAAATATTAATGCAGTTCTATTGGTAGTTTGGCACGGAGCTCATACTCTCTACCCAAGTCAAACAATGGATAGTTTATTTTCAAAACCGATTCATCCCAACTTTATTGGAAGGAATGTTCTTGAAAGAGTTTTGATAGAAGCACATCGAAATGGAATCGAAGTTTATCCTTGGTTTGAGTATGGATTTGCAGCTTGGTATTCAGGAAATAACCCTGCACACGGTGGACACATTATTCAAACAAAACCAAATTGGGCTTGCAGATTAAGTAATGGACAAATTGCTAAAAAGAACGGGTTCGATTGGATGTCTGCAATCCATCCCGAAGTTCAAGATTTTATGAATAAACTCATTATTGAAGTAATGCAATATGATATTGATGGGATAGAATTTTCAGACCGAATACCTGCAATGCCTATTGAAGGTGGTTATGAACCATATACTGTTTCACTTTTTCAGTCAGAACATAATGGACAAAACCCTCCGACAAATTACAATGATAATTACTGGAAAAGATGGCGTGCAAATAAAATGAATCAGTGGTATAAAAATGTTCGACAGATAATGAAAAATCATAGCCCAAATCTTTTCGTATCAACTAGTCCAAGTATTTATCCTTGGGGATATGATAATTATCTTCAGGATGTCCAGACTTGGCTTGATTCAGGAATTTGTGATCAATTTATTCCTCAACTTTATCGTTATACTTTTTCAGAATATTTATATGAATTAAATCGTGCTGTCAGTCAATCTTTGCCTAATAACTTGAATAAATTGTTTGCAGGAATTCTTATGAATATCGGTCAGCCACCTGATGAATACATCATTTCTCCCGATTATTTACTCTCTGCTCTTCAGGCAAACAGACAAAGAGGAGTTATGGGTGAAGCATATTTTTATTATGAAGGTTTAAGAAAAAATAACAATAAACTTGGTGACACT
>JANWVQ010000129.1 GCA_025056745.1 Ignavibacterium sp. | reverse complement strand
AAAACCTCGCTACCATTAATTGAGCCGATTTCATCAGGTGCTTCAACTTTATAAATCTTCTCATCAAATTCTGAGTTGTAATTAAACTCTATTTCCTTTTCACTGAAATTTTTATTAACCGAATAGATTTTTCCTGTTTTTGAAGCGTGCGTTGTCTTAAATGTGAACTTCAAAACATTGTTTGCAAATGATTTTCCTTCTTCATCAGAGTATAAATCACTGCCAATGTATGAACCGCTAATAAAAATATTACCACTATTCAATAAATACTCCGTAATCTTCTCTCTGAACTCTTTAGGGAAAATTTCAAAATCAATTGACTTTTGGTTATTTAGCTTTGGTGGAAAAGTTTTTTTCTCTTCTCCACAGATTAAATCGACTAATCTGTAATCATTTAATTCCACAAGTTCATCCCAAATACTTTCATCACTTGCTGAGCAAAATGAATAACCATTTTCAAAGATTGCTTTGCCGTGAATATATGAATAATCGAAACTGTTACCAGCAATTATTTTCGTTTCATAATCTGAAAGACTTGCCCCGTGCCCAGGTTTATCATCTGTTTCCCAAATGGAATATGGATCGAAATTATATTGCTCACCAGTGAAATTTAAATCATACTTAAATGGTACTCCTTCATCTAAAAAATTAGCAAATCCTAAGACTGAATCTGATTGAATTGTTGCTGGTGGCGCCACTCTGTCGAATACATTTACTATTAAAAACTTTTCTTCGTTTTTACTATTTAATCCAACAGATAAAATTTCAGATGGAAAACTCTCACCACCCCGATTAACAGCCGTAACCTTGAATGAATAGATCTTATCTTTCTGAATTTGAATTTCATACTCATTTGTTTCAATAAGAGTTCCATTGTCAAAACCATTATCATCAATTCTTGTGTAAACAACATATTTATCAGGGAGCGCAGACGGTTCTAATTTATCAACTTGTGGTTTCCATTTCAATCTAACTTTATCTCCTATTAACTCAGCAGAAAAATGAGTAACAGGTAAAGGTTGAACAACATAATCAAAGCCAAATTGAATTGATAAAAATTTTAATATACCTTTATAAATAGCACGGGAAGCATCAAATCTGAATCTAGGATCGTGATGAAATTTCATATCAAGAAAATTTTGATGAGAAAGTAATTCAAGCAAAATTGATGGAAAATTTGGGCGAGTTGCTTCTGAGTATCTTGAATCCCAAAGTGCTCTTCGTGTCCAAGTGGAATCATACAAAGCACGAATATCTTCAACAATCTGAGTTTGAACAATATCAGCTAAGTCTCTGTTTGCCAATCGTGATTTACCATTAGGAAAATCCGTAGATGAGTCAATGCTCTCTGAACTATAAATCATTAAAGTTCCAATTACAGAATCATTTCTTGTAATTCCAGCATCAGTATGAAAAGCGAGAGATACATCTATTGGAATTCCTAAGCCTTTTTCATTTCTCTTTTTTGAAGGACCAAAAGGTTTTCCGTAAAGATAGTTTCCATATTCAGCACGGCATTGATAATCATCTTTATAATCATCAGTTCCATTGTTGAGATTATAAACTAAAGTATCGGGCATACCAGCAAACTGAAGCCAATATCTAGAGCCCTCGAGAAATTTAAGTCTATCGCTTAATTGTCCATCTCTTTCAACAATTCCGAATCCACCACCAAATCTTACAGCATCTGCAGAGACAATTTTATTTTTTTCCTTTGATTTGTTAGATAGTTTGACAAATTGAGATTTATCATCATTCTTTTTGAAATAAAATTTTCCAAGATAAAACCAGGTCCCTCCTCCTATTTTTTGATTGACAGAAAATACAGTCTCTCCTCCAGAATGTCTTACAATATATTTTGCATCACTAACATTATCTTCGGAAGCAACATAAGAGATATAAACCGCATAATAACCATCTTCAGTAATGTTCGGAATCCATTTAACAAAAGCATTTTCTTCTTTGTTGGATTTGATGAATCTGCTTGTTCCTAACAAGAATGGATTAACTCCGTCTCTTAAAACTGAGTCTCGCATTGCAAATCCAATATTCTCTGATTTCCAAGACTTACTTTTGTCCGAAGAAAATTCAATATAAAAATCTGATGGACTAAAATCATTATCAACAATGATTTCATTTTTCTGAAAATCTCTTTCACGAGGAATGAAAACATTAGCACCTGCATTTTCAAGCATTGGGACGAGGAATTGCTCTGTAAAAGCGGATGTTCCAAGATCCTCAACTGATTGGAAAAGTCTCGCTCGTTGCCACATCCATCTCTTTTCAACATTGTTATAATACCATCCGTGCGAAGGCCAAAGCAAAATATTCTTACCATTCAAGCCATTTGTTATTTCAAAACTTTTACTTTCGTTTTTTATAAAAGGTATATTTGCTTTGGGTCTATCTGTAATTCTTTGTTTATCATATTGTGATTTACTTTTTCGATAAAAGTTTGGTATGAGAGATTCTATTTCGTATCTATCAGCAAAGACAAATACTCTGTAGTTTGAATAATTATTTCCATAAAAATCTCTGAAATCATCCTTGATATTTTTCACGTTATCAGGTCTGAAAGGTATGTAACCAAGATTTTTGTTGAAGAAGAATTTAATTGTTTTTGATTTATCGTTTATTAGTATTTTTTCAATTCTTACAGATTCGTGAAAACCATATTTACTACGTAATGATGAAAAGTACTCTTTGAATTTATCTATTCTGGTATCTTGATAATCAGCATTAGAATCAGCCTCTTTAACGGACGCACAAGAAAGCAATGTGAAGCTTAAAATGATAAATAGTTTGCTGATATAAAAAAGATGAGCTTTAATATGTTTCATTTTCAACAGATGATTTAATATTAAAAATTGAAAGGCTGTCCGAAGTTGAATTTTAATGGTCAAATTTATTTAACGGAAAAAATCAACAAACTTTTCAGACAGCCGATTGTAATTAATTATTTAACAAGTAACATTTTCTTTGTAGCCACAAATTCAGGGGTAACTAATTTATAGAAGTACATTCCACTCGAAAGATTTTGAGCATCAAAATCAATTTGATAAATGCCTGCAGGCTTATATTCATTGTTAATTAAACTTTGAATCTCAGAACCTAATGAATCATAAATTTTAAGTGAAACATAAGTCGCTTGAGGGATATTGAACCTAATCGTAGTTGAAGGATTGAATGGATTTGGATAATTCTGTTCTAAATAAAATGAATTCGGATCAAAATTTTCTTCTTCAACACTTGTTGGATTAATTGTTTTAAACCTGAAAGCAGTTGACCAATTACTAGTTCCATACTGATTAGTTGCTTTAATTCTCCAGAAATAAAAAGTATTTTGTAAAAGTCCTGAAACCCGATAAGTTGTATCTGTGATGTTACTTAAATCTAAAACAATTGAAGAAGGAGTAAAGTCAGCAGCACGAGCGAGCATCAATCTGTAGCTTTGAGCTGATAAAGATCTATTCCAATAAAGAATCGTATCGGTTGGAATATTTCCTGTGTTGTTTTCTGGATAAATTAAATTTGGAGATTTAGGAAATCCTGTTGTAAAATTAAAGACAGATGAATATGCGCTTGTTCCTGCTGCATTTGACGAATTAACTCTCCAAAAATATTGAGTCTGACCTTCTAAACCAGTTACAACTAAGAAAGTATCCGATATTCCACTTTGATCCAAAACCAATGGAGAGGTAAAGGCTGAATTAGTTGATATTTGAACTCTATAAGTAGAAGCGAAATTTGGAACATTCCATCTTAAAACAACCGTATCTCTTTGATTTAATGCACCGTTAGATGGTAACACGAGAGAAGGTGCTGAAGGGGCCTGAATACTTACAACATTACTCATACTACTTTCATTGAAATTTCTATCCAAAGCCGTAACAACAAAATAAAAAGGACCTTGCCCTGAGGTTGATGGAATATGCTGTCTTGAGCCGACGATATCATCTATCCTATCAGGATTATTTAAGTCAGAAGCCTGAATGTTTGGAGTTTGAAATCTATATACTACATAACGCTTTGCAGTATCACCATCACTTGCAGTAAGTGGTAAATCCCATTTCAATCCAAAAGCTCCATTGATTCTTTCAAATCTTAGATTACGTGGTGGATTTGGTTTGATAGTATCTTTGAAAGCCATAACTGGAATTAAAGCTTTAAATCTGTACAAATCATTTTTAAGTGTATCAGTAACACCACGAGGATTTTCAATAAAATTCCAAGCCCGGAAAAAAACACCACCGTGAACTTTAGGATTGGACCTATCTAATCTTATCTGATTTGGAAGTTCACTTGGATTAGTCCAGGCAGAGACCCTATAAAATGCGTGACCGGGATAATAGTGCAAACCATAAGCTGCAACCGAATCAGCCCACCAAGGTTGAAGTTTACCATAATCCTGTCCACCTCCGAATGGCCAATAAAGTTGAGGAGTTAAATAATCAATTGATTTTGCTCTCAACCAAGCAAGTGCATCAGCATAAATAG
>JANWVQ010000050.1 GCA_025056745.1 Ignavibacterium sp. | reverse complement strand
TGTCAAACGAATATCTCAATCCGAATTCAAGATTTAATTTTTCAGCCTTAACGTTTTCATAAACGAATGTTGATATGTTATAAGAATAGCTCGGTGGTGAAAAAACATAACCCCCAATGTTAAAATCACGATGTTCGAAAGAAATTCCCAAAATTCCTTCATCAAAAATTGAAAACTTGTTGTGTTCAAAATTCAGTGTTGCAGAATTAGTGTTTATTGCAAATTCAGAACCAATCAATCCGTTGTATTCAAATTCTTTATGTCTGTATTGAACATTAGAAAATCTTAAGTCGAGATTATTTTTGTCTAAATTAATTTCAGATAAAAAATTGATTTGTTGTTTTTCAATATCAATATTAACTCCAAAAGGATGTGCTCCGACAAAACCACCGGGAACTCCGTAATTCAAGTTATATATTTTAATTCCTGAGCCAATGACTCCGAATTCTTCTACAAATGATAATCCAATATTTCCATTCAGATTTTTTGATAACGAATTTTTCAGGTAGCCAATTGGGGTTTTGATATCATCTGTTTTTCTTCTGTTTAATTCAAATCTCAAAGCGAATGGATTGTAAGGAATTTCAGTTTGAACCCCAGTCAAATAACCACGATTTGCAGATTCGTAATAAACACCAGCATTGAAATGGATTTGATTATGAATCTGATTTGGAATATCATTCTTAACCACATTTACAACCCCTCCAACAGAAGTTAGAGTTTTCGTGAGAATTTTTGGACCTCTCAAAACTTCGATTCTCTCAGATTGAAATGGCTCAAGAGTAACAGCGTGGTCAGGAGAGCTTGATGATAAATCAATAGTTTTAATTCCATCCTCACTTATCAAAACTCTTTCCTGTCCAAGACCTCTGAATACTGGTCTCGAAGGAGCCGGACCCATTGACCGAATTGAAAGTCCCGCTTCATTCTTAAGTGTAGAAGCTAAAGTTTGACTAAGATTTCTTTGTAATTCTTTACCACTTAAGATTGAAGAAAATTGTTGAATTTCCTCAACAATAGACAGTTTAGAATTTCCGCTAATTACAACTGGTGAAAGGTTAATAATTTTAGGAATCAAATAAACTGTTAAAGTTTTGGAAGTTTGTTCATCGAAATCCAAATCAACTAATTTTTCCTGAAATGCGATATGAGTTATTTTAATCCTGAACTTCTTTGCATTAATATTTGAAAAAATAAATGAGCCATCATTTGATGATGTAGTGAATTGATTTATCGCGAATAATTGGATAAGTGCATTAGCTACTGGCTCAGAATTTTCTGCATTTAGAATTTTGCCGGTTAATTCAAAATTCTGATTCTGAGAATATGTTATGTTAAAGAATAAAAACAAAATCGCCCCAAATAATTTGAGGCGATTTAAGAAGTTTATTCTCATTTTACTCTTATCGGAATTTTACCAGAACGGAAATCTGAGTGGCCAGCGTGCGTTATAAAAAATTCAATGTTAGTAACACCAACGCGCTTTCCAACAAGTTGAAATTTATAGCTACCCTCTTCTCCTGCTATTTGTTTTAATCTTACGAAACTTGTGTCACCAATCTGCCAGGACATTGGATTCTTCTTATAATCTGGTGGATTTAATAATTTTTTATCCTTATCATAAAATTTAATTTCAGTATGAGGAGTTTCCTGATTAACTATTGCAAATAAAGTGTCGCTTGTTATTCCTCTAAAAATTTCTGCGATTTTATTTCCTGACTGAAAAAAAGCCATCCCTTCAGCTTCAAAATGGTCTTCGTGTGGTTCGTGAACGTGATTGTCTTTGCAAGAAAAAAATACTGCAACCAATAGTGGTAGTAATCCCACTTTAAAGATGGATTTTAACATAGTAACTCCTATTTAATTTTTTAATGAATGAATTAATTAAATTAGGAAATTACTATTGTAGGTGGTCCTCTAAAATGAATTGATTTAAAGAATTGTTGTTCAGTAAAAAAGAAGGTTAGATTTTTCTCTAAAATAAGTTCTGGAACATCAATAATTAAATTGAACTGATTTTGAAAATTTATTTTATGAACAGATGAGAAATAATTATAAACAGGGCAACTTGAATTTGTATAATTCGAAAAATGATTGAAATAGCTAGTTGAATTTGAAACTTTTATAGAGGATTTATTATTTAGATTAATAGGGTGATAGTGAAAAATATTCAATGCAAATAGTGCTGAATAGGATATCAGCACAAACGTTGAAATTATCTTTAGATATTTTGGGCTATATAAAATCATACTCAAATATTAAAAGCATTACAAAACTTTGCAAGACTAATTTTTAGAATTTAATTCAAATTGTAAAAACCTAATACTTTTAATAACTTTGAAAAACAAAAATTAAAGGAGTTATGGCAAAATTTACAGGAGTTGACTATTTAGATGTTGAATCTCTTTATTCAGAAGATGAAAAAATGGTAAGAGATTCAGTTCGCGATTTTGTTGATGAAGAAGTGCTTCCAATTATTGAAAAGCACAATCGTGAATCAACTTTTCCAATGCACCTAATTCCCAAAATGGCAGAAATGGGATTATTTGGTCCAACACTTCCATCTAAATATGGTTGTGCAGAGCTAAATAATGTTGCCTATGGTTTGATAATGCAAGAACTTGAAAGAGGAGATAGTGGAATTCGTAGCTTTGCATCTGTTCAGAGCGCATTAGTAATGTATCCGATTTTTGCTTTTGGTAGTGAAGAACAAAAAGACTATTGGTTGCCTAAATTAGCAAAAGCAGAAAAGATCGGTTGTTTTGGTTTGACTGAACCAGACTATGGTTCCAATCCTGCAGGAATGGCTACAAAAGCTGAAAAAGTTGATGGAGGATATATACTTAATGGTTCTAAAATGTGGATAACCAATGGTTCCATTGCTGATGTCGCTGTAGTTTGGGCTAAACTTGATGGTGTTATAAGAGGTTTTCTGGTCGAAAAAGGTTTTGAAGGTTTCACCGCTCCAGAAATGAAAGGTAAACACTCATTAAGAGCATCAGTTACATCAGAATTAGTTTTTGATAACGTTTTTGTCCCCGAAGAAAATATTTTGCCAAAAACCGAAGGGCTGAAAAACGCTTTGATGTGTTTAAATCAAGCAAGATATGGAATTGCTTGGGGTGTGGTTGGTGCTATGATTGCCTGTTATGATGTCGCATTAAATTATGCCAAATCGCGAGTTCAATTTAGTAAGCCAATTGCTGCTTATCAAATGACCCAAGAAAAATTAGTTTATATGCTTACGGAGATTACAAAAGCTCAATTGATTAATATTCATATTGGAAGATTGAAAGATCAGGGAAAATTAAAACATACACAAGTTTCATTTGCAAAAAGAAATAATTGTGAAAAAGCTTTAGAAATAGCTCGAATGGCGCGAGAGATTCTTGGTGCAAATGGAATCTTAGATGAATATCCAGTTATGAGACACGCAGCTAATTTAGAATCAGTTAAAACCTATGAAGGAACACACGAAATGCATACTCTCATAATTGGAGAAGATATAACAGGCTTTTCTGCGTTTGATTAATCTTATTAATTAAGAGCCACCTTGTGTGGCTTTTTTTGTTTATATAGTGAGGCTGATATGCTAGATAAAAATTTATTACAAGAAGGTTTAACATTTGACGATGTCCTCTTAATCCCTGCAAAGTCAAATGTACTACCACGCGAAGTAGATATTACCACAAATCTTACAACAGATATTAAGTTAAATATTCCAATTATTTCTGCGGCAATGGATACAGTGACAGAATCAGAACTTGCAATTGCAATTGCTCGCGAAGGTGGAATTGGAATATTACACAAAAATATGACTATTGAAAGACAATGTATTGAAGTTGATAAGGTTAAAAGATCAGAAAGCGGAATGATTCTAAATCCAATTACTCTAACTCCTGATAAAAAAGTTGAAGATGCTTTAGAATTGATGAAAAAATATAGTGTTTCGGGAATTCCTATTGTTAATGAATCGAATGAATTAGTTGGAATTTTAACAAATCGTGATTTAAGATTTGATCCAAACCCAAAACTTCCAGTTTCGGAATTAATGACAAAAGAAAATTTAGTAACCGCACCTGTTGGTACTACTCTTGAAAAAGCTGAAAAAATTTTACAAAAGTATAAAATTGAAAAACTTCCTGTAGTTGACAGTAATAAAAAATTAAAGGGACTTATTACTTTCAAAGACATAATGAAAAAGAAAAGACATCCGAATGCTTGTAAAGATCATTTAGGTAGATTAAGGGTTGGGGCTGCGGTTGGAATTACTTTTGACACATTAGAAAGAGTAGAAGCTCTTTATAAAGCTGGTGTTGATGTGATTGTTATTGATACGGCGCACGGCCATTCGGAAGGAGTTCTTAAAGCTATTAAAGAAATCAGAAAAAAATTCAAATATGAACAGATTATTGCAGGTAATATCGGGACCTATGAGGCAGCTATTGATTTGATTAAATGCAAAGTAAATGCAATAAAGGTTGGAATCGGACCTGGTTCGATTTGTACTACCAGAGTAGTTGCTGGTGTTGGTGTCCCTCAAATTACAGCTATTGCAAACGCATATTTTGCGTCTAATAAATCGGGCATTCCAATTATTGCTGATGGTGGAATTAGATTTACTGGAGATGTTCCAAAGGCAATTGCAGCAGGGGCAGATTCTGTTATGATCGGCGGTCTTTTTGCCGGAACTGATGAAAGTCCCGGAGAAAAAATATTATATGAAGGAAGAAGTTATAAAGTTTACCGAGGAATGGGGTCTTTAAGTGCAATGAAGGAAGGAAGTAAAGACAGATATTTTCAAGATGCAGAAGATGATATCACCAAACTTGTTCCCGAAGGCGTTGAAGGAAGAGTTCCATATAAAGGTCCATTGAGTGATACTATTTATCAAATAGTTGGTGGATTGAGGGCCGCAATGGGATACTGTGGTACTAAAAACATCGAGGCGTTAAAGAAAAAAGGTAAATTTATAAAAATCACTTTAGCAGGATTAAAAGAAAGTCATCCCCACGATATAACTATAACTCAAGAAGCTCCAAATTACAGTTTACAGAAATAGTATGTCCGAAAACAAATTTAAATTACTTTACATAAGTTACTATTTCCCTCCATCGAGGTACGGTGGTTCTCTAAGGAGTTTGAAGTTTGTTAAGTATCTTCAAAGGAATAACTGGGAGATAACCGTAATTAGCAGCTTCCCTAATGACCATTACGATATTGATGAGTCACTTCAAAAAGAAATTGAATTATTAAATATTGAAATAGTTAGAGTTTTTGAAAAAAGGTCTTTTAACTTTTTGTATAAATTCGATCCAATCAAAAGACCAAGAAAAATTATAAATAGATTACTCAATTATTTTTCAAATTTATTTTTCATACCTGACAACAAAAAAGCTTGGGCAAAAAATGTTAGAAAGAAAACGGAAGAATTGTTATCTAAAAATCATTTTGATGTTATTTTAATTTCTTGTCCACCTTTCTCTGTCTTCTCAGAAATTGCAAAAGCAAAATTTTTATCAAATATACCTTTAGTAGCTGACTATCGCGATCTATGGTTTGGTAATTTTATAATTAATCATCCTACTCCTTTACATAGGATGATTCATAAAAAACTTGAATATAATGCTCTAAAAAATACTGAGCACGTAATTGTTTCAAATAGAAAAATAAAAGAGAAGTTAATCAAATTCTTTCCATTCTTGACTTTTGAATCGATTACAATAATTGAAAACGGATTTGATTCTGAAGATTTTGATTCAATAAAATCTCATCCAAGGTCAATAAATAAAATGGTTCTGATGCATTACGGTGATTTTAAGAGTTATTCCTCAGCGAAATATTTTCTAAAAGCTTTTTATCAAATCAAGGTCGAAAAGCCTGAGATTGCATCTAATATAGAACTTCATTTTGTGGGAGATATTGGAAAAGAAAATAGAAGGCTGATAAGTTTATTAAATTTACACGAGTTTATTATAAATCACGGATTAGTTGATTATAAAGATGCAATAAAAAAAATAATCTCTGCTGATATACTATGGTTTCAAATAGATGACTTAAAGAACAGTGATTCCATTGTTCCTTCAAAACTTTATCTGTATTTCGCTGCTAGGAAGCCGATAATCGGTCTGATCAATGATGGAGCATCAAAGAGTCTTTTAGAGAATTACAAAGCCGCCTATTTTTCAAGTCCGAATGATATTAAAGAAATAAAATCAACTATTCTTAAAGTCTTTGAGAATTATAAAAGTAATAACTTACCAACTATCTCAGAGGAAGATATAAGAAGATTCAGACAAGATTTATTAATTGATAACTTGCTTAAGATCTTACAATCTCAAGTAAAAATATTATGAAAAAAAATGTATTAGTTATTGGTTCAGGTGGGCGCGAACACGCATTAGTTCTAAAAATCTCTCAAAGCAATTCTGTTGAAAAAATATTTTGTTTACCAGGAAATCCAGGAACTTCAAAAATTTGTACAAACCTCAAGATAGATTCTTCTAATCATCAAAGCATTTATGAATTTTGTCTTGCTGAAAAAATTGATTTAGTTGTAATAGGTCCAGAGCAACCTTTAGTTGATGGTCTCTCAGATTTTTTAAGAGAAAGAAAAATAAATGTATTTGGTCCATCTAAAGCTGCAGCACAAATTGAAGCAAGTAAATCTTTTGCAAAACAAATAATGATGCAAGCAAATGTACAAACAGCACAATATGTTGAGTTTAATAGAGAACAATTCAAAAATGCAATAGATTTTCTCAAAAATTCAAAATATCCACTTGTAATAAAAGCTGATGGACTTGCTGCAGGTAAGGGTGTAACTATATGTGAAAATTTTGAACAAGCAACTGAAACATTAAATAATATTTTTGTCGAAAATGTTTTTGGAAGTTCAGGTGAAAAAATAGTTATAGAAGAATTTCTTGTCGGTGATGAGGCATCTGTTTTTGCAATTACTGATGGAAAAGATTTTATAACTCTTCCTCCAGCGCAAGATCATAAAAGAGTAGGGGATAATGATACTGGAAAAAATACTGGTGGAATGGGTGCTTATGCTCCTACTCCTCTGATTGATGAAAAATTAATTTCAAAAATTGAGCAAGAAATAATTTCACCTGTAATTAATCAACTTAATCAAAATGGTATTCCGTTTATTGGATGTCTTTACGCTGGTTTGATGATTACAAATGTTGGTCCGAAAGTTATAGAATTCAATTGCAGATTCGGAGATCCTGAGACTCAAGTTGTTTTACCTTTGCTTGAGGGGGATTTTCTCGAATTACTTTATTCAGCTGCTATCGGAAGCCTGAACAAGAATGCTGTGAGATATAATGGGGGGTCCTCTGTTTGTGTTGTTGCTGCATCTAAAGGTTATCCTGATTTATATAAAAAAGGTTTTGAAATTATGGGTTTAGAAATTTCTGACCCTGAAATTTTAATTTATCACGCAGGAACGATTGAAAAAGATGGAAAGATTTTTACTAATGGCGGAAGAGTGCTTGGAGTAACATCTGTTATAAAAGAAAATGATGTTCTAAAAGCTCGTGAAAAAGCTTACGAAGCACTAAGTAAAATTTGTTTTGATGGAATTTATTATCGAAGTGATATAGCGAATCGCGTAAATAAATACCTTCAAAAATCAAATCTATGATTTGGAATAATGATTCCACTTCACGTTCATTCGTGTTATTCATTACTACGTGGAACTTTTGATTTAAATTCTCTAATAAAGAAAGCAAAAGAAGAGAAACTTCAATCAATTGCACTTACTGATACAAATGCAGTTTATGGATTAGTAAATTTCTACAAACTTTCAAAAGAACAAGGAATTAAACCAATTCTTGGAGTTTATATTGATAATCCTAAAAACAAAGATGAATATATCCTACTACTTGCAAAAAATTCAAAAGGCTACAGTGACATTTGTAGAATTACAACATTAAGAAATTTAAGAGAAGATTTTGAAATTAAATTTATTGTTGAGCAAATCTGGAATAATTTAATTTTTATCTCTCCTTCGATTGATATCCTAAAACAGATAAACCGAGAAAATGATTTTTATGCTGAGATTTTTATTACTAAAGCTTCAAGAAAAAGAATGCTTAAAGTTTATGATTATGCAATTAAAGAGAAAATTAAAATTGTAGCCACTAACCCAATCTATTTCATAGAACAAGATGATTATGAAATTCATAAATTACTAAGAGCCATTGATAGCAATACCACAATTTCAAATTTACCTCAGGATGAATTGGTTGATAAAGAATTTTACTTTAAATCCATTGAAGCCATTAAAAACTCATTTAGAAAAATTCCTGAAGCAATTAAAAACACTTTCGAGATAGCCGAAGAATGTAACGTTGAACTTGAACTTGGAAAATATAAGTTACCTCATTTCCGAAATGAATATTCAAATAATAATGAAGAGTTATTTCTTGAAATTCTTTATAAAGGTTTTTCAGAATTATATCCGAATCCAGATGAAAAAACTTTTAATCGTTTGAATTATGAGGTAGAAGTAATAAAATCACTTGGTTATGTTGATTATTTTCTAATTGTATGGGATATTTTACAAGAAGCGAAAAGACGAGGAATGCTAACTATTGGAAGAGGCTCTGCTGCCAACAGTATCGTAGCTTACTGTCTCGGAATTACTCAAATTGATCCTATCAAATACAATCTTTACTTTGAAAGATTTCTTAACAAAGCAAGAAGCAATCCACCTGATATTGACATTGACTTTTCTTGGAAAGAAAGAGATGATATAATAAAATATGTTTTTGAAAAATATGGTTATGAAAATGTTGCGATGATTTCAACGCACGTTACTTTTAGAGCAAGGTCAGCTTTCAGAGAAACTGCAAAAGCTTATGGAATTTCAGACAGAGAAATTTCTGAATACAGTAAAAAGATTCCCTGGACTTCCGCAAAAAATTTAGCAAACATTAATCAACTCTATCCAGAATCAAGAAGTTTAAATTTTTCCATCGAGCCTTGGAAAACAATAGTAAATCTTGCAACAAAAATTTCTGATTTCCCAAGACATTTAAG
>JANWVQ010000005.1 GCA_025056745.1 Ignavibacterium sp. | reverse complement strand
GAATTATGTAAAAACATCGCTCCAACAATAGTAACAATCAAAACTATGTAAATATTAGCGATCCAATACAATATCGGTTCTTCCTCTTTGTTTTCAACACTTACGTGAATCGTCCCAGTTACGAATCTTGTATTAGCTCCCGGATGACAATTTCCACAGGTTTTGACTAAATTATTTTTATGAATTGTTGATGTCGGATCACTAGAAGGTTTGATATTATGATAACCGTGACAACTTCCACAATTAGCTACTGTCGCAGAACCACCTCTTAAAGCCAGACCGTGATATGAATCAGTGAAAGTTTTATATTTGTCTGGAGCTAAACCGTATCTCTCTGTGAGTCTGACAGAACTATGACAAGGTGCGCAAACCATCGAAGAAACATTTTGAAATGCTACTGGAGAATTTGGGTCAGTATGTTTTAAGATATTATGTTCACCGTGACAACTTGTACAAACAGGGGAGTCTATATTCCCATTTGCAACAGCAACTCCGTGAATACTTTCATCAAACTCTTTTTTAATTTCCTTGTGACAATTTCCACAGGTACTTGGAATATTTAATCTATTAACTTTTGAACGTGAATCTGAGCTTTTGAGAACTATGTGCGAGCCGTGACAATCAATACAATTTGCTGCATTTGGATTACCATTATGAAGCTCAAAACCGTGAACACTATTATTATAAGCTTGAATAAATTTTGCTTTAGGGTTAACTCTTTTTTTAACATCAGGATTATCCAAATGACAAGATAAGCACAACTTTTCTTGTGCTAATTTCATTTCAATTGGATTTTTCTTGAAAGAGGACTTTGTAATTTGTTGGTTGTGACAACCTAAACAATCAGGGGAATCAGCGCCATTTGTCTGTTTTGCTAAAAAATGATTTGACTGTATGTATTCTTCTTTTTGTTCTTTATGACAATTCCCACAAGAATTATTTAAATTTTTTGAAACCCATTGACTACGTTCAATTTGTTGAACATCGTGAATGCCGTGACAAGATTTGCAGGAAATATCAGGGCTTTTTCCAACTCCTTTACTAAACAAAATTTGTGGATGAAATTTATGCTTAGTTAAAGCATTTGA
The DNA here is from genome assembly GCA_025056745.1 of Ignavibacterium sp. Taxonomy (GTDB): domain Bacteria; phylum Bacteroidota; class Ignavibacteria; order Ignavibacteriales; family Ignavibacteriaceae; genus Ignavibacterium. The sequence continues at coordinate 6,821 of JANWVQ010000005.1, read as the reverse complement.
GTGACAACTTACACAATTTACACCAGTTATATTCTCAGCGTGTGGTAGTTCTTCAGCCTTAAAACCTTTATGACAAGATACACAATTAAGTTTTGAGTGGATTGATTTTTTATATACATTTTCATCTACAAAAAGGGAAATAGTTTTTCCCTTCTTCTCCATAGTGAGCTCATTATCACTATGGCAACTCAGACAATCTTCTACTGACTGAGCATTTATTTTAGAGGGCAAAATAACTAATCCGATTGTGAGGAGTGATATGTAAAGATGCAGAGGGAACATCTTTATTTTTTTATCAGTAGATTTATGCCTGAGTGCCATAGATGATAATTTAAACCTGTTTTTATTCTTTAACTGTAATCAACCATTCTACAATTTTTTGTAAATCAGCATCAGAACCCTTGAAAGCAGTTTTATGATCCTTTCCATTTAACTTTTCTTTTTTCTTTAAGTAATTAATCCAAAATTCTGTAGTCTTTGTTTCATCGAGATTCTTTAACTCAGTTGCATCTGACTTTTTAGATTCAATACCAGCAAGTTTAACTGTATGACACATATTACATTTATTTTCTAAAAAAAGTTTTTTGCCAACTGGTTCGTCTTCAGATGCGATTGTAAAAGCAAAACCATACAATGCAACTATGGCTGCTGTAATAAATAGATAAATTGTTATGTTTTTCATTTCAACCTCCTGATTAAAATTTTTATTTATTGAAACAATTTTAATACCAAAAATTTTTTTCTAATTTAATAAAATTTTCTATTTATGAATTAATTCTTATCAATATCAATAATTTTTATAAAGTGATATTTGCAAATTTTAGAAATTTCGAAAATCAAATCATTCATAATAAGCCGTTTGACCAAGTAATTTTGTTAATTTGGAGCTAATTTCATTGAGGTCAAAAGGTTTATAGAAAATCTCATCAACATAATTTTTTACTTTACTTTCTAAGATAGATGCCTTTTTATTAAAAACATAAGTTAAAAAAATTGGAATATCAGAATCTTTACTTTTAATTTTTTCACAAATTTTAATTAAATCCGAATCTAATTCCCTGTCAATGAAAACTGCATCGAAATCATTTTTTAAGGAAAATGAATTGATGAAATCTAAATCTGTTGTTGCTACAATTTTGTAATGGTTCTGTAAATAAACCAATAAACTATAGCATAAACTAAAATCTGAGCTGTAAATTATCACTCGTTTCATATCTTAAAATTCTTTCGAATAATGTGCCAAATAGAAAGTATTCAATTATTCTTAAAAAATTGAGAAAAAATGATAATTCTTGCCAAATGTGAAACAAAAGATTTGAATTTTCTCTAATTTGAAAATTTTTGAGAGTTTTAATGCTAAATTATTCTACGATAATCTTGAGGTCAGTTTTTTTTGAGTTAAAACTGATAATTAGTTAAGAATTTTCAAGGAGTTTAGTTTATAGACCCAAGTAAAAAACATAAAACAATTCCATAAAATTTTGTTAAAATCTTTATTTTTTATAAATAATTTTTCCATCAAATACTGTTAGTTCAACTTCTACATCTTTGATTCTAATTGGATCGATCTCAAGAATATTTTCACTTAAAACTATAAAATCAGCTAATTTACCAACCTCGATACTTCCTTTAATTTTCTCTTCAAAAGATGCATAGGCAGAGTTTATTGTGTAACATTTAATTGCATCCTCAACTGAAATTTTCTGCTCAGGAATCCAACCATCTGGATTTTTATCATCTAAAGTTCTTCTTGTAACTGCAGCGTAAATTCCTAATAATGGATTTAGAGGTGCAACATACCAATCTGTTCCAAAACAAATTTTAACTCCTTCTTCAAGAAAAGATTTAAATGGATAAGTATATTTTATTCTTTCTGAACCAATTCTCTTTTCAGCCCAAACTCCATCATCAATACAATGATATGGTTGAACAGAGGCAATTACATCTAATTGCTTGAATCTTTTTATATCCTCAAAACGAACGTGTTGAGCATGTTCAACTCTGAATCTTCTATCCCAGCTTGGATTGTTTTTAACAATTTTTTCGAAAACATCAAGGATATATGAATTAGCTCTATCTCCAATTGCGTGTATTGATAGTTGGAGACCATTTTTATCAGCATCCAATGCCCATTTTTCCAATGATCCATCAATAACTATATCCATTGGTAATCCATAAGTAGTGGTATCTTGATTGTATTTTTCAAAAAACCAAGCAGTGCTTGAACCAAGAGAACCATCAACAAAAGCCTTCAAAGAACCCATTCTAATTAAATCATCACCGTAACCAGCTTTAATACCATTTTCAACTAAATATTTGTAATCTGATATTGGCCAACGAATAAAAATTCTACAAGTAAGAATTCCTTCTTGTTTAGCTCTATTGAATGCTTTTAACGCTGCAGGGAAAGAGATATCTTGAACACTTGTCACCCCGTATTTTTTAGCTTCATTTAGTGCTGCTTTTAGTGATTCATAGTATTCATCATCAGTAGGGGGTGGTATAATTTTGAAAACTAAATCCATCGCATTGTCTTTTAATAAACCAGTTGGTTCACCAGTTAGAGGATCTTTTAGAATAAGCCCTCCCTCTGGACTTTGAGTGTCTTTTGTAATTCCTGCAAGTTTCAATGCGAGTGAATTAGCTACTCCCATATGCCCATCTAATCTACTAACAAAAACTGGTTGGTCAGGCACAACTTCATCAATCATTTCTTTTGTGGGATATGTTTTATTTTCCCATTTCTCGTGGTCCCAATAGCCTCCAGTTATCCATTTGCCTTTATTCTTTTCAGAGTATTCTTTTAATATCTTTTTGAATTCATAAGTTGAATTTGCTGGTCGTAAATCTATTCCAAGGAGATAAAGACCTCCAGTTAAAAAGTGAACGTGGTTATCAATAAAACCTGGTAATACAAGTTTGCCTTTTAAGTCAATAACTTCTGTTTGATTATCCAAAAGCTCAAGAACTTCATTATTTTTCCCAACAAATTCAATTTTATTTTCTTTAACTAATATTGCTTCAGCTTTGGAATTATTTTCATCACAAGTAAAGATAACTCCATTAATATATGCAGTTTTCATCGGTTGAGCTCCAAGATTTAAATATATAACTAAAATAAAGAAGACTATAAAATTTTTCATTTTAATTCCCATTAAATATGAATTTTATCATTTAAGTTATAAATTTTTATACTCATTATAAACAAAAAAATTTTTATATCTGCACGTGAATTTTTTAACTTTGATAATAATTTTAATTGAAATATGAATTATGAATTAGATAAACCAATATCCTACTGCGGAATATTTGGAATTTATGGCCATAAAGATGCGGCTTTACAAACTTATTATGGATTACACGCACTACAACATAGAGGGCAAGAGGCTTCAGGTATTGTTAGCAGCGAATGTAATCAAATAGGAAAAAATAATTTTCATATAATAAAAGGAAATGGTTTAGTCACTGAAGTTTTCGATGATATTAAAAAGTTTACTGATGTATTAATCGGAAAAGCTGCAATAGGTCATAATAGATACTCAACAACTGGTTCATCAAAATCAAGAAAGAATATTCAACCTTTTTTGGTTAATTATAGGTTAGGAAATTTAGCAATTGCTCATAACGGTAATTTGACAAACGCAAGAGAGCTCAGAGAAGAATTAGTCAGGGAAGGAGCAATATTTCAAACAACAAGTGATACAGAAGTAATTTTACATTTAATAGCGAGGAGTAAATTAGATAATCAGGTTGAGCAGGTCAAGGAGGCATTAAATAAAATTCAAGGGGCCTTTTGTTTAGTAATTTTAACCGATAATATGTTAATTGCTGCAAGAGACCGTTTTGGATTCAGACCTCTTTCAATAGGTGTTCTAGATGATTCCTATGTTTTAGCTTCTGAAACTTGTGCTTTTGATTTAATATCAGCAAGGTTTTTAAGGGAAGTTGAACCTGGTGAAATGATTATTATCGACGAGGAAGTAATTAAAACAAAAAATCTTAAATCATTAAAATTTATTGAAAATATTAATAAAAAGTTTTGCGTCTTTGAATACATTTACTTTTCAAGACCGGATAGTTTTATATTCGGTCATAATGTTGATAAAATGAGACGAAAACTTGGTAAAGTATTAGCAAGAAATCACCCAGTTTTTGACCCTGATGGTGAAAGGGTTTTTGTAATAAGCGTACCAGATAGCTCTAATACCACGGCTTTAGGTTATGCCACAGAACTTGAAAAATTAGGAATTAACGCACGCTTAGAAATTGGATTGATTAGAAGTCATTATATTGGAAGAACTTTCATTAAACCTGGTCAAGTTGACAGAGAATTGGGAGTAAAGATTAAATTTAATGTAGTAAAAGGTGTTATTGAAGGAAGAACAATTGTAATTGTAGATGACTCAATAGTGCGAGGAACTACTTCAAAGCAACTTGTTAATCTTATTAAAGAAGCTAGACCTAAGTCAGTTCATCTAAGAATTTCATCACCTCCTATTATGTTTCCTTGTTATTATGGTATGGACTTTCCAAGTAAAGAGGAACTGATTGCATTTCAAATGAATAAAGACATCGAAAAAATAAGGAAATATCTTGAAGTTGATAGCCTTGAATATCTAACAATTGAAGAAATGCTTCAAGCAGTTTCAGAAGTAGGAGAGGAGAATTTTTGCACAGCTTGTTTTTCAGGAATATATCCAACTAAAATTGATTCAGAATTTAAGAAAGAAATCTATGAAGTTTAAATTTTTAATCATTGCAACTCTTTTATTTCTATTCAATTCTTATGCTCAAAAAACTGTTTTTATTAAGTATAAAGAGTCAATTACGTTAGAGCAAATTCAAAATAAAATTTCAACCAAACAATTTACTTCAATATCCTCGCGAAATTTATTGAACTTACCAGAATATAGGATGAATTTTTTATTTGATAATAATAATTATGAATTTGGTGATATTAAAAGAATAATAAAAGTTGAATTCAGTGAAAATTTTGCCATAGAGAATCTTATTTCATTATTACAAACCGATCAAGAAATTGAATATGCAGAGATTTCTAAAACATATAAAGTTAATTTTATTCCAAATGATTCATTAATTTCTCAGCAATGGGCATTACAAAAAATCAAAGCTTTTGAAGCCTGGGATATTACTCAAGGAAATCCTGAAATAAAATTAGCTATTATCGATACTGGAATTGATTATAACCATCCTGACTTAAAGAATAAAATATATATAAACAATGGGGAAACAGGGACTGATTCACAAGGAAAAGACAAAAGATTTAATGGTGTCGATGATGATTTAAATGGATTTATTGATGATTATATGGGTTGGGATTTCACAGACCGTTTTGGTTTTCCTTTCGACACAACATCAGGAGACTATGTTATTTGGGATAATAATCCATTAGATGATCAAGGTCACGGAACGTTTATCGCAGGAATAGCTGCAGCTCAGGCCAACAATTCTACTGGAATTGCAGGATTGGCTCCGAACATTAAAATTCTAAACATTCGTGCATTTGACCCTAATGGTTATGGAGAAGAGGATGATGTAGCAGCAGCAATTCTTTATGCTGTTTTAATGAAAGCAAAAGTGATAAATATGAGCTTTGGAGATGACTCATTTTCGATGGTCTTAAGAGATGTAATTCGATTTGCTCACTCACAAAACATAGTAATGGTTGCAAGTGCAGGTAATAAAGGGGTTTCCTCACCTCATTATCCATCTGGTTACACTGAGGTTATTTGCGTCGGAAATTCTACAATAAATGACAATGTTGCACCTTCTTCAAATTGGGGTTCAACTATAGATTTAGTAGCTCCGGGCACTAATATTCTTACAACTGGGAAAAATAATACTTATGTCTCAATAAATGGTACCTCTGCGTCAGCTCCTTTTGTAAGTGCTACAGCTTGTCTTATTTTATCTCGCTCAAACTTCTCAAATGAAGAAGTAAAACAAATATTAAAATCAACTTCAGATGATATCGGTGAATCTGGTTGGGATTTAAAGAGTGGAGCTGGTCGCTTAAATGTTTTTAGAGCATTAAGTGTTTTGGCACCTTCTGTTGTAAAGTTTGAACATCCATATATGGATTTTTCAACTTTTTCCGATACATTAAATATAAATGCAACCATATTGTCTGCTTATTTTCAAAGTTTTGATTTACTATTTGGTGTAGGTTATAACCCAAATTCTTGGACAAAATTAATTGAGGATGGTAAAAATCAATTTATTAGAAAAAATATCTTCAATTTGAGTCTAATAAACTTAAAAGATTCTACTTATACAATTCGTATTGTAGTAAAACAAAGTAATAATAGAACATTAGAAGAGAGAGTTCATTTTCACATAAACAGAACTCCGCCAAAATTAGAGTTAGTTTCTATCGGACCTTGCCTATATGGTAATAAAAATACAATTCTTACAGCTGCTTATACCGACGAACCATCTGTTGTTCGATTATACTTTAAACCTAAAAGTGCTCCTGATAATAACTTTAAGTTTGTTACTTTGGATGGTTTTACTATAAATAACCAATTTGTAAAACAGCTTCATTATGGCTTTATACCAGTTAATTTGATATCACAAAATACGGAATATGATGTTTATTTAGAAGCTGAAAATTTAGTAGGACTAAAAACAATATTGAAAAATAATAACAGTTATTTCAATGTTTCTTTAATGGATTACTTTCGTTTATCAAGTTTTAATTATTTGAGTTTTGAATTACCACCTGGTAGTTTATATCCTTTTCCTTTAAGTATTCTTAGTAGTAATGATAAAGAAATTATTATTAGAGAATCTTTAAACCA
>JANWVQ010000173.1 GCA_025056745.1 Ignavibacterium sp. | reverse complement strand
TCATCTACAATATCTACTTTCTTAGTTTCTGGATATTTGATTTGAGCAAATCCAACGAAACTTAAGATAATAATTGAAAGAAATAACTTGTTTCTCATTACTACTCCTGAATTAATTTTTCTTAGTGTTTTGAAAAAGTTTTAAATTAACAATAATGCATATTCATAGAATTATAGAATTCTGAGATATTCTTCTAAAAATTCTTTACTAAAATGCTGTTCTGCTGATATCCAGAACAATAAATTCTTATGAGAAAAAACATAATGGACTTGTCCCATTCCTAAGCAACTATAGATTTGTTTATTATTTACAGTTTCAAATTCCCCTTGAACGAAAACCGAATTCTCAGGAGAAATTTTTTTTGCCATTTTAATAAAGTCTTCTTGAGCAATTTTTTGATTTTTGTAATAAGTTATATAAATAGTAGCGTTTCCAATTTCTCCTGAGTAAAAGCCAATTTCATTTTTTTCGGTCGCCACATTTTGAAAATGTAATCGATCAATAAAATCTTTTGCTTCGTTTCCAGTTAGTTTTCTTTTCAATTTCATTCCCCAGAATTCATCGGGTAAATAATTCTTTTCAATTGAACAGGATGAACAGAATATTAAAAGTATGAAAAGAATAAAATATGCTTTCATATTATCTAAAGACTAATTAATAAAATTATTTTGAAACAAAATTAAATTCTGTTTTGATATTATCAATCGAGAATTTTTAATGCTAAATCATAGACTTCATTTACACTGATATCTTCAATTTTGTTTGAATTTGATTTTATCCAATATGAATCTGAATAAAAAGGACACCATTCTTCAGGGTTAGAATGACCAAAAAGAGAGATCATCTTTGTTCTCCCAAATCCGGCAATATGCATACTTCCAGTGTCATTTGTGATATATAGATCTAATAAGCTAATTATTGCAGAGATTTTTCTTATAGAATTATCAGCTTTTAATAAAGTATGTTTAATATTATTTAATTTTAATTTTTGGACTAAGTTTTCAACAATATCCATATCAATTGTACCACAAGTAATTAGAACATAATTATCAAATTTTTCAACAAGCTTTTTGATTAGTTCAAAGAAATTATCAGTAGGCCAGATGTTTTGTTTTTTACCAGCACCGGGGTGAAATCCAATAATTTTTTTTGCAGTTTCAGGAAAGTTTTCTTTGATAAATTTTTTTGCAAAAGTTATTTCTTCGTCTTTAAAGAAGAATCTAATATCATTGATTTCATTCTTATTTAATTCAAGACCAGCCAATTCAGCGATTTCTAAATTCCTAAAAAGCTGATGTTTGTTTTTCCAATTAAAATTATCTTTAATATTTAACAAGAAAGCTGATTTGTTTTTTACTCCATCAATTGAATTAACACCAATTCTTTTTTTAGCACCAGATAAATAATTAATTATGTGAGATGTCCTTGAAACTGCAATAGTAGATGGTACAAAACCATAATCATATTTTCTGTCTCTAAGCTGTTTGTAAAACCTCAAAATGGTTTTAATAGATGATTTATCGTAAATCAAAACCCTATCAACATAAGGATTGATTTCAAAAAATGGAATTTGATAATTAGTTTTAGAGGCAACTAAGGTTATATTAGAATTCGGGTATTTTTTTTTAATTGCTTTGTATAGACTCAAAGAGCAAAGCATATCGCCAATTTGATTATGCTGGCGAACAACCAAAATGTTCATTTGTCTGTTGATGATGAATACTAAGTTATTTTCTTGTTTTATCTATCCATTTTGCAAGATCTTTGGCAAAATATGTTAGTATTAAATCAGCGCCAGCACGTTTTATTGCGAATACTGATTCAACCATTACACGTTCTTCATCGATCCAGCCATTAATTCCTGCAGCTTTAATCATTGAATACTCACCACTAACTTGATAAGCAGCGGTTGGCATTCCAAATCTTTGTTTAACTTCTCTAATTACATCAAGATAAGGCCCAGCTGGTTTAACCATAACAATGTCAGCACCTTCTTTAATATCTTCTTCCACTTCACGGATTGCTTCATTGATATTACCTATATCCATTTGGTGAGATCTTCTATCACCAAAAGCTGGAGTTGACTCAGCTGCTTCTCGAAAAGGGCCGTAAAAACCGCTTGCATATTTTGCAGCATAACTCATAATTGGAATTTTATTAAAACCATTTTCATCTAAAATTTTTCTGATTGCAGCAACTCTTCCATCCATCATATCAGAGGGAGCAACAATATCAGCACCAGCTTGTGCGTGAGATAGAGCTTCTTTTGCTAAAAGTTCAACGGTTTCGTCATTTAGTATTTCTTCACCTTTCAAAACCCCACAGTGTCCGTGGGAAGTATATTCACACATACAAACATCTGTTATTACGACGAGGTCTTTGATTTCATTTTTAATTGATTTGATGGCTCTTTGAATTATTCCATCAGAGTGATAGGCTTCGGAACCTATCTCATCTTTATGTTCGGGAATACCAAATAGAATTATTGCAGGTATTCCAAGATCGCGGACTTCTTTACATTCTTCAACAATGTTATCAATAGACATCTGAAAGACTCCCGGCATTGACTTAACAGGATTTTTTATTTTACTACCAGGGACAACAAACAACGGATAAATAAGATCATTTTTGGTAAGAACAGTTTCTCTTACCATATCTCTAATAATTGGATTATATCTTAAACGACGATGACGAATTGTTGGAAAAAGACTCATAATGACTCCAATGTATAATGTAGAATTTATAATTTATAATGTATAATTTTTAATTAAATTTCTTTTGATGATTTTATGATTGATGTAAGTAATTTTATTATTTCTTCACAATTATTAAATAAGCTTAAAAATTCTTTTTCAGAAATTATTTCGGATTCTTTAAGTAATTTCAGCCAATATTCAGTTTCCTTTGATTCTTTTAATGATATTCCAAGTTTGTTAATGAAATCCTTTTTTGTAAATGCACTCTGAGCTTCTGAAACATTCGCACCAATAGATGTTCCAGCTCTAAGCAATTGTTTTAATAATGAATTTACATCGTAGTTATCTTTTACTTTAATCCGATAGAATTTTACTATTCTTACTGCAAAATGAAAACTTTTTTCAACTATTGGATTATAATATCGAATAATCTGTTCGTTAATTATCATTCTACATTATAAATTATACATTAACAAAAATCTTTTCTGCAACTAACTCCGCATTCTTAATACAGTCTCCTACTGAAATTCCACCACGGAAGTTTCCGCTTATGAATAAACCAGGATTTTGTTTTTCAAACTCCTCAAAAAATCTTTCGTGCTCAATATATCCTAAATTGTATTGAGGAATTGCTTTTTCCCAAAATCTATGAGATGAATAAACTGGTTCACCATTTATCTTCATTATTTCTTCAAACTCTTTTCTTACATTATTTAATAATTTATCTTTATCTTCATTTACAAAATTTGGATTTCGACTTCCACCAATAAATAAAGTAAAAGTCGCAAAGTTTTCACCAGCTCGATTAGGAAATATTATAGAACTCCATAATGCACCAAGAAATGATTTCTTCTCTTTTTCTGGAATTAAAAATCCAAAACCATCGAG
>JANWVQ010000164.1 GCA_025056745.1 Ignavibacterium sp. | reverse complement strand
ATTGAAGTGTCTTTTGATCCATTAAAAAATTTCAATTCAAATTCAAGATATTTATCTATCTTAGGAATTAATAAATCTATAAACAGGTAGTTCGGGCTTTCAGCTTTTTTTACTCCGAGCAGTTGGACTGAGTTTTTTTCTAATTCTACACTCAAGTTTGAAATATTATTTCCATAGACTAACAATTGCAAAGTATCATTCTTGAATCCCGTCCACCAATTTGGCGGTTCGATTCTTTTAATCCAATCTGATTGTCCAAACAATAAACTGTTTGATAAAAATAGCACTATAATAAATTTACAAAATGTTCTCATAGTGATACTAAAAAAATGAATAGTTACTTTATTCAAATTTAAATTAAAAAACATCAGTTTTAATTGTTATTAAATATAATTTTCATTAAGTTGATAGTGTCAATTAATAATATTAATAATTTTTCGAGGCATAAAATGAAAACCTCTCCTATTATTATCGCCCTCCTTTTTTTGACCCTCTTTGTTGGATGCAAAAAAAAGGAAAATAACCCTGACCCAAACGTTCTTGGTGGAGATCCAAATGTTGAGTTTACTCAAGTCAACAGCACTTTCGCTTTGGATGTGAAGATTGATAATAATGTAATTGACTTAGGTGAAAATATTAAAGTTATAAGTAATAATAATGGATTAGCTACCATTAAAATAAATGCGAATGTAAATCAATCCCCAAAGTTGAAACAATTATTAGATAGGATTCCAGCTAACATTTACGATAGTCAAGGAAATATTGATGTTACTACGCAATTTAAAGCGACATCAGAGGGTATTCAAGACTATTTTAATAAAGATGGAAAAGCCCATACCTTGGTGAAGTATAATGCAAAGGTTGGAGATAAATACATATTAAAAAAATCAGATGGAACAACTATTACAAGAACTGTTACTGCTCGTTCCGAAGATAATGACTTCCCTTATGGATTCTATATGATCAAAACTATAACAGTTGAACAAGATTCAAGGATACCAGGCATTAGAAAATTTATCTTTAAAGCAAATCATAAATTTGGAATTGTTCACGTTGAAGCATTATTAGAAGACGGTTCTAAAATTAGTTCTTATATTTTCTAGTTGTGTTTAAAATAATTTCTTTTAACGTACCTCGTAAAGAATTAAGAATTACGGGGTACGTTTCTGTCTTAATAGGGATTATTCTATTTTTTATCCGATTCTACTTCGGGATCAAACCAGAGTTTCTTTACTTAAAAGTTTTTGCAATCTACTCATCTTACTTGGAAGAGAAATATTTTGAATTAATAACAAATAATATTCTCGATGAAATAATTGGTATATTACTTTCATTAGGAAGCTACTTAGTGATAATTACTAATGATTTATTTGAAGATTTAAAGAATGAATTTTCAAAATCATTTTTGATAGCCATAACGCTTAATACAATAATGATAATAATTTCATTTTTGTTTTTCTATGGTTTGGCATTTGTATATATGATGATTGTAAATTTATTTTCATTTAATATCATTTTTATATTAATAGCTGAGTCAAAAAAACTTAGGATCTTTAAAGATTAGATTGAATAATGATAAAAGATTTTGTTTTTCTTATCAGAGAAAACACTCAATGGTTATATGCTATAATTTATCAAAATGATTTATTCTTTATTGACTTTTGGAGTATTCTGCATTTTGTTTCAGGTTTTTTAATCTCTTGTATTTTAATCAGTTTCGGCACAAATAGAATATTAGCTAAATTAATCCTACTTCTTATTTCTTATGAATTAATAGAAATATCATTATATTTTTATTCATTAAATATTTTCAAGCCTGAAATTCTTAAAGATCAAATTACTGATATATTACTAGGAATTTTAGGAGGAGTTTCTTTTTTAGCTTTATCTCTGACATCAAAGAAAATAATTAAAGAAAATATTTCCCAATTATTATCTGCATTCTTGATAACATTCATTTGGGTTGGATTTTACGGTTATAAATACAACATCGAATATTTTAATACTATTGGCTTAAATATCTGGTCGTTTACTCTATGGTTTATTGCAAGCACATCAATATTGATTTTTTATGATTTCATCGATAGTAAAGTTTCAAAAAAAATTCTATCAATAACAATTTTGTATTTGGTGTATTTGATAAGTTTATTTTCTTTAGAAATTATCGGACAAGAATTATTAAACATTCACGAAATAAGTAAGAGAAATGCAACACCACTAATATTTAATCTAATTCACGGCAATATTTATTTACATATCTTTTATCTATCTTCTCCTTTAATTCTATTAACTACAAATTTTGTAATCAGCTCTTTAATTAATAAAGCTTTAACTAAATTTGAATATTCATTAGACAACCCTCTGTTGATTTTTAATGATATTTATTCAAAGTTAAAAGATATAATCTCACAATAAATAATTTTTTCGATAAGTAATTATTTTTGCGAAATGAATAATAAAAACTCTGCAGAAGAAAAAAATATTGTTGTAAATCGTAGAGCGCAGCACGATTATTTTATTCTACAAAGATATGAAGCTGGAATAGCTTTAAAGGGGACAGAGGTTAAATCCCTAAGAGAGGGAAAAGCAAATCTTGTGGATAGTTATGCTACTATTAAAAATGGAGAAGTTTGGTTATTAAATGCTCATATTAGTGAATACAAACAAGGAAATATTAATAATCACGAGCCAACAAGAGATAGAAAATTATTGCTGAAAAAAAATGAGATTAGAAAATTACTCGGCAAGATCAAAGAAAAAGGATTAACACTTATTCCATTGAGATTTTATTTCAAAAAAGGGAAAGTAAAAGTCGAATTAGCTTTAGCTAAAGGAAAGAAAACTTTTGATAAACGCGAGACAATTGCCAAAAAAGATTTTCAAAGAGAACAAGAAAGAAGAGTCAAATTTTAAGTTAAAAATAATTTAAGTCTATTGGATAATTGATTTTATTATAATTAAAAAAGGATATCAATATTATGATAAAATTCCCGTCGTTAAATGAACAAATGGATTTAATCAGACGAGGTGCTGTTGAGATAATTCCGGAGGAAGAGCTAGTAAAAAAAATTGAAAACTCAATAAAAACTGGTAAACCATTAAATATAAAATTAGGTTGTGATCCGAGCAGACCTGATCTACATCTTGGTCATTCTGTCGTTTTAAGAAAATTAGCACAGTTTCAAAAACTCGGGCATCAAGCAATTTTGATTATTGGCGATTTCACTGGAATGATTGGTGATCCATCTGGAAGAAATTCAACAAGACCTGCCTTGACTTTGGAACAAACAAGAATAAACGGTGAAACATACCTTCAGCAAGCATCAAAAATATTGAATAGAGAAAAAACTAAAATCCTCTATAATTCAGAGTGGCTTTCGAAAATGACTTTTGAAGATGTTATTAAATTAGCCTCTAAATATACTGTAGCAAGGATGCTCGAGAGGGATGATTTTACAAAAAGATACAAATCTGGTGAACCTATTAGTATGCACGAAATCCTATATCCTCTGGCACAAGCAATGGATTCAGTTGCAATTCAAAGTGATGTAGAACTTGGAGGAACAGATCAAAAATTTAATCTTCTAGTCGGAAGAGATATTCAGCGTGAATTCGGTCTTGAACCACAAGTAATTTTGACAATGCCTTTATTGGTTGGAACTGATGGAGTTGAAAAAATGAGTAAGTCTTATGATAATTACATTGGTATTTCTGAATCTCCTCAAGAGATTTATGGTAAAACTTTATCAATCCCTGACAATTTGATTTATACTTACTTTGAATTAGCAACAGAGGTATCAAATCAAAAGCTTGAGGAAATAAAATTATATTTATCAGATCCCAATAAAAATCCTAGAGATTTAAAGAGAGAACTCGCAAGAACTTTAGTTACAATGTATCACGATCAGAAAGCCGCTTTAGAAGCAGAAGAAGAGTTTGACAAAATCTTTATTAAGAAAGAAATTCCTGATGATATTGAAGAAATAATTATTGATAATACTCAGGAAATAAATATTTTAGACCTTGTTATTTTTGTAAAATTTGCAAACTCTAGAGGTGAAGCGAAAAGACTGGTGCAACAAGGTGGTGTCTCGATAAATGGAGAGAAAATTTCTGATGTTCACTATGTAGTTAAATTAAACTCTGATTTAATATTAAAAGTTGGAAAAAGAAAATTTGTTAAACTAAAAATGAAAGGGAGCTGAATTGTATCTACCAACAAAAATATTTTTTACAAAAGGTGTAGGAAAACATAAAGAATATCTCAGCTCATTTGAGCTCGCATTAAGAAACGCACGAATCGAAATCTGTAATCTCGTTTCTGTCAGTAGTATCTTCCCAGTTGGTTGCAAGAGAATTTCAGTTGAGGAAGGTTTGAAGCTTATAACTCCAGGTCAAATAACTCATTGCGTAATGGCACGAAACTCCACCAATGAACCAAACCGATTAATAGCCGCTTCGATAGGTGTGGCAATTCCTGCTGATTCAAATGCTTATGGTTATCTTTCAGAACATCATCCATTTGGTCAAACAGAAAAAGTCGCAGGCGAATATGCAGAAGATTTAGCTGCAACAATGTTGGCAACAACACTTGGTCTTGAATTCGATGCAGATAAAGATTGGAGTGAAAGAGAAAATATTTATAAAATGTCAGGAAAAATCGTAAGAACTTTTAACGTTACTCAATCTGCTGAAGGTGATAAAAACGGTTTGTGGACAACCGTAGTTGCTGCTGGAATATTCTTACCTTAAGGAATTTCATTCGGCTTGATTTCGAGTTCTGACTCTGATCAAGCCGACTGTATGAATAAAAAGAATCAAAATCAATCCAATTATCATTGGTTCTATTTCGTATAGAAAAGAACCTTTGAGTTTTTCTCTTACTAAAAACCAAATCGTACTTGATAAAATACCTATTATAATTTCTGCACTTAAAATATCATTATCAACCTTAAACTTTGAATAATATGAGGAGATTACAGCCACCAACATCCCTGGAATAAATAGACTTCCTATAGTATACCACATTTGAACTACTGATGGAATCATTAAGCATAAAAAAATTGAAATTACGCCAGATATAAGAATAGAAATTGAAATATATTTTTTTAACAAACTTTCATCATTCTTTTTCAGAATAGTATAAATGAAATCTTTTCCTAATGTGGTAGCACTTAGAAATAAAAAGCTATTTAATGTTGAAATTATTGTAGCAAACATTCCTATATAAAAAATACCTTTGAATCCACTGCTTAGTATTTTTTCAGCTAATAATGGATACGCAAAAAGAGGATTTTCTAAATCTATCAAAGAAGCACGTGCATAAAGACCAGTTGAAGTTGTCAAAAAATCAAAAATTACCCAAAAAATGATTGAGATTATAATACCCCATTTTGCAACTTTAACATTTTTAGCAGCATAAGCTCTTTGATGAAAACCGGGATCAGCAAAGGTCCATAATGCAACTAAAAACCAAACAACAATAAAACCTACTGAAGTATCACCTGTTAGATTTAAATGTTGAGATGGTAGATTTGAAATTAGATATTCAATTCCACCTAAGTTAAAATATGCGGCACCGAACAAAACAATAAAACCAATAAACATAACAAAAAACTGAAAAGCATCTGTATAAACAGTAGCTTTAAATCCACCTTTAATTAAATATAATCCTGCAAGACAAAAACTTATTAAAAGAGAATAAAATAAATCTATTTGAAATATTAGTTGAATAAGAATTGCAGACATTAATAAATAAGGAGCTGGACTTGTAATTATAAAAACGATTAATGCAGAAAGTAAAGCATTCTTTTCACCATAAATTGATTTTATTTTATCTGGTATTGTATATAATTCTGTGCTTCTGATTTTTTCAGCAAAAAAAATTGCAAAAAGAAATGCAAATATGTAATAGGGTAAACCTTGTGTAAGCCAATTTAGCAAACCATATCTATATGTGAACTCTCCGATTCCTAAAATTCCACCATACCAGACAGATACGTTTACTAATACAAATAAAAACAAACCAACATTTCTACTCGCCAAAATATAATCTGAAGAAGTCTTAACATTTTTACTGCTAATAATTCCAATTATTATCAGTATTACAAAGAACAAGACAATTAAGATTATATCAAGAGGACTAAATGAGATCATACTTCTTTATTTTTTCCATTTCACGTATAACAAAAGCAATTCCATTTTTAATTTTTAAAGACACTTTATCACCAACTGCAACATTAGAAGTACTTTCCTTTTTGCCAAAAGGTAAAGTTGAATTTTTTAAAGGGTACTTTAATCCTTTTGATGTTATCTTTGTTTTATCATCAAAAGCATAAATTGAAATAGTTTCATTGGGTTTAGTTTTTAACTCTACGTAAGAATTAAAAGCGCTTAGAAAAGATTTCTCAGCAACGATACTACATTTAATCTTATCGAAAAATTTAATTACAATAGCTAAGTTACAAATTATATGATCAAGTCTATCCCCTGTCACACCAAATAGAATAGCTTCGGAGAATTTTTTCTTAATTGCAAACTTCAAACATTTTTCAACATCAGTATCAGTTTGTCTGGTAAAGTTTATTATTGCACTTTTATCTTTAAAGTAGTTCAAAGTATCTTTACTTACAGAATCAAAATCACCAATAATAAAATTTGGAGCTAATCCAATTTTTCTAATCGAATTAGCTCCACCATCTGCACAAAAGATCGTATCATATCCTTTTTTCAGAAAGAAAATAACATCGCTCCTTTTGGGAGCTTTTCCGTTGGCAATGATAATACATTTTTTCAAGTTTAATTCCCCTAAAGTCCTAATTGAATCCCAATTAAAAAATTTCTTTCAGCTGCAGGGAAAAATTCTTTTCCAATGGCATAAGCTGAATAAAGATTATTGAAAATATTATTTATTTGAATAAATAATTTCGATTTGTCTAAAGCATTTATGAAATCAAAATCATAACTTGCATAAAAATCAGCTGTAAAATATGCATCATTTACATTATCATCATAATCTGCGAAATTATATGATGAATATGTTTGTAAGTATTTTTTCAAATTAGAGCCAAAATTATCACTATACATTTTTCCAACATATTTAGCTGATAATTTAGCAAATAGATTTTCATATTGAAATTGAATTCCAATATTGGATAGAAAGTTCGGAAATCCTCCCAATGTATTTCCACTTAAATCAATAAATGTCGATTGGTCAAGATAATATTTAGCTTTTTGAATTTTGTTAATACTATATGTCGCATTCCCGAATAATGAAAAATTATTTGTAAGATTAATAACACCCGATAATTCAATACCTGCGTGTAGTGTTCTATCAGCATTACCAGTAATTGGTTGGCCAAATCTATCTAACTGGCCAGATTTCACTATCTCATCATTGAATAGCATATAATAGATGTTAACAGATGCATTATAATTGAAATCTGAAAAATTAAAACCTAATTCTATGTTTGTCATAGTCTCTGGTTTTATCAATGGTTTAGAAAAATTATATGAGCCATCAGGATTTAATTCGAAGTTTGGTTTTTCACCTGCGCTTGATTCTGCTGCATCATAATAATTTTTTAATCGAGGCTCTCGACTTACTCTTGCAAATGTTAAAAACGAACTTATATTATCAGTTATTTTATAATTCAAACCTAATCGAGGATTAAAAAATAAATCTTTAACTGAAAAATCAGTACCAACATAAGCTTCGTTAAATAATCTATATTTATGATAAGCAATATGTAATTCAGCGAGTAAATTTAATTTTTCAGATATTCTAAAATTGTTATTGGCAAAAAACGACAAAATATCTTTTGCACCATTGTAGAAGTAGTATCTATAATTTTTAGAAATATTTGGTGGTAAATTCTCTGCGTATTCAATGCTGCCCCAGTGATCAGAACGATGAATTCTTAACTCTCCACCTAATATTAATTCTCCATAGTAATGTTTAATACTCAGTCTCGGTATCCATCCATATTGAACATTCTCAACCATAGCTTTTATTATAGCATTCGTTGGAGTAAAGTTAGTATCAAATCCATTTTGTTTTAATCTAAAGTAATCATCATAAAAAATTGACCAAGAGCCATCATAATCAAAAAATCCTTTTCCGATAACTAAAAACAAAGCAGAGTTTAACTTGATATCGTCATTAAATACATACTCATTCAAAAGCTCAAAATGTGGTTGACTAAAATTTTCGATTTCTTCAGGTCTTCTCTCTAAAACATAAGTGTATTGATTATTATTTGCTTCCCAATAAGAATAATTTGCTCTTCTTAACTTTTTGTCTTTTACAGCGAATTTAGCAACCCCTGTGTATGCAAGTCCATCAGCGATTGGACCACCAAATAAATTAATTTGAGAAGTAAGCTTATCATCAAATCTTACAGCAGAGAAATGATATGCATTAAAGCGAGCCCACGATTTTTGTCTATAACCAGAGCTAAGAATTTGTGAAAGTTTTGCATAAAAAGAATATTTATTAGAAATCAATCCACTTGAAAAAGAAGCGCTATATTTTCTTGTATTATAGCTTCCGTAGCTTGCTGAAAGGTTATATTTAGCTTTATCACTAAATGGAGATGTTATGATATTTATTGAACCTCCGATTGCAGGATAACCAATTACACCTGAACCTGCTCCTCTTTGAACCTGAACTAATTCAGTACTTGCCAATAAATCAGGGAAGTCTAACCAATATACGTTATGATCTTCTGGATCGTTCTGTGGAATTCCATTTATAGAAACTGAGATTCTTCGTTGATCAAAACCTCTGATACTCAAATAATTATAGCCAATTCCATTTCCATTTTCAGAATAAAATGTAGTTGATGGAAGTTGACTTAAATACTGTGGAATATCTTGAACAACATAATCCTTTTGAATATCTGAGCGTTCAATTTTCTCAAATGTCAATGGAGTAATTCCCTTTCTACCAATACTTGCTTCGACCAAAACTGTCTGGGATGGAAGAATGATTCTTTTTAGATAAATAGTTTGATTATCAGAGAAATTATTCAGAGGAATCTTTTCAGTTTGATAACCCAAAAAGCTTATAACTAATGTATCATAAGAAACAAAGGATTCTAAAGAAAACTTACCCAAATAATTTGTTGTTGTACCAGTTTTGCTTTTTGATAGGAAGACATTAGAGTTTGGGAGAGGCTTTTTTGTCTCAAAGTCGAAAACAAATCCGACTAACTCTTTTTTTTGCGAAAAGGTTAAAGAGAAAAAGAACAAAAAAAGAAGAATGATTTTACTTTGCATAAATACCTCCTAATAATTTGTTAATAAAAAAAGCCGTTGAGAAACGGCTCAAAGTAAATCATTCTTCAAGCCCGTTTCCCTACGCTGGCATTACCCAGATCAGGTTTGAGGGTATTATCTCAGATATTCCACCCTAATAGTGGAATAACACCCCTAACGGCTTTTAGTTAATTAATTTTTATTTATTCTATTTTTAATTTATCTCCAACTTTTATTTTATTAGTTTCGATCCCATTAATTTGTTTCAATCGAATTACTGACAAGTTATATTTCTTCGCAATTGAATATAAAGACTCTCCAGCTTTTACAATATGAATTTGAGACTTCGCATTAACACTTTCATTTACATTATTAGTTCCAATTTCTTCGGATTCCTCGCTAATGTCATAAATACTACTGTTAGAATGAATTTTCAATCTGCTTCCAATTTTAATTTTATCGCTCTTTAAATTATTCCACGCTCTGATATCTGAAACTTTAACCTTAAACTTTCGAGCTATTTCAGATATTCTATCTCCTCTTTTCACTTTATAATAAATAATATTTGAAGATTTATTTGTAACATTATCTCCGTAAGCAATATTGGTTGGGCTATTAGAATTATGAATTGTCAAAATTCTACCAGCTGCAATTTTATTTGAGGTAATTTTGTTCCATCTTTTCAAATCACTAACGCTTACACCAAATTTGTCGGCAATTTCACTTAATGAATCACCTCTTCTAACTTTATACTTAAATGTAGATTTTGCAAGAGTGTTATTATTGCTCTGAGCTAATTTTTCCCCTTTATAAATCTTAATAACTCTTCCACTGAAAATTTTACTGCCAGAAATATTATTCCAATCTCTGATTTGTTCAGGAGTAACCTGATAAAGAGAAGCTATTTGATTAAGATTTTCACCTTTTCTAATTCGATGATATATAATAGAAGATTTTGAAGAAGCCCTATTGTCAGAATTTTCTAAATTTGTTGAAATATCATTTGATAAACTTGCGTAATATTCCTTTTGAGACTCGGGAACGTAAATTGTTAATTCTTCATTAATTCTAACTGATCGAGTATAAGGAATATCATTCCAATTTCTTATATCACTTACTCTACAATTGAACATCTCTGATATTTTTAATAAACTATCATTTTTCTTTACTCTGTATTTTATGGCTACATAATCTTTTGGAATTAAAGAATTATCAACCAAGGATTGAGCATTTTGTTCGTTATTTTTTGAAGATTCATCAGATAATTCATAATCAATTTCATCTGTTTCATTATCCGAAGAAGCATTTGTCGTAATTATATTATTTCTATTTACATTCTCTTTGATAAGAGATTCATAAGGTGAAACATAAGCTAAATTACTTTCACTTGCTGGTTGAGCATCAGTATTTGTTGCATAATCTTCAACATTCGAACTGCTAACAAGAAGTGGAACTTTTATTTTAAAGCCTCTTCTTAATTTTGTTTTCGTAGTAATGTTATTTGCATCTGCTAATTCATATTTTGAAATACCATATTTAGAAGCAATTTTGGAAATTGTTTCTCCTTTTTTAACTGTATGAACTATGTATGTCTTTCGAGCATAATCTGGAATGTTTTTGATATTTTCTGCAAATTGTGTATAAGAACCTTTTGGGATTTTCAAAGGATAACCACCTGGATAGGACATCGGTGTTGAAAGTTGTGTTAATTCAGGATTCATATCCTTTAAAGTTTCCAAATCAGTATTGGCAGCTGAAGCTAGAAATGATAAATCAATTGCTCCATTTACATAGTAAACATCATACTCATCAGGTTTTTCATAAACAATATCTGTAAAGCCATATTTCTCAGGTTCCATTGAAATTAATGATACAGCAATGTAAATAGGCACATAATTTCGAGTTTCTCTTGGAAGATATTTTCTGATTGTCCAGTAATCATAAGAATTTGCTTTATTGATAGCCCGTCGAACTCTGCCCTCTCCACAATTGTAAGCAGCTAAAGCTAAGTACCAATTACCTAATGAATTATAGAGATCCTTCAAATGTCTTGCAGCTGCATAAGTTGATTTAACAGGATCTCTTCTTTCATCATAAAAGAAATCTGTTTTTAAACCATACAAATTCCCTGTTGATTTGATGAATTGCCATAAACCCACTGCAGAAGCCCAAGAACGAGCGGTTGGATTTAAGCCACTCTCCATCATACTTAAATAAAGTAACTGAAGCGGTACGCCTTCCTCTTTGAATATTTTCGACATCATTGGAAAATATTTACCTGAACGCGACAACCATCTTGACATTGCATCTCTACCACGATTTGTGAAATAATCTAACCATTGTTCAACGTGTACATTAACTTCTAACGGAATTTCAGCAGGAATGACTAAGTTATTTATGGGTATTTCATCAATTAGTGAATTATCACTAATATCATTAGCAAATTTTCTCATCCATTCATTGTAGGCTGAAATAGAAATTCCTTCTGGTAATTCTGGAAGTCCATCAATAAAAGATTTATAATCTTCAATTATTGCATTTTCTAATTCTTTATAAGCATTATTGTTATCAATTCCAGGGTAATAACTTAAATTATTTATAATATTTAAAGCATTTTCAAAATTTTCTACGGTTTCATTAATGCTATTAGTTTCTATTTTTTTCAATGCGGTTAAATAATATTGGCGTGCTTCTTCTAAATATTCTGAGACTATTTCAACCTTAGTTTGAGTTTTTGTTTCAGATTTTTGATTGTCAACTATCTCCTTGGAGCTACACCCCCATAAAGATATGATAAAAATCACAATTGGTAGAAATAGTTTTTTTTTCTGCATTAAAACTCCAATTATTTTTATTTGCAATATAAGTTTTCTGTTTTTGTATATCAAGAAAATTCTTTAATTAATTTTACAAATAAAATAATTAGTCTCTTTTTATTACAA
This sequence comes from Ignavibacterium sp., assembly GCA_025056745.1. Lineage (GTDB taxonomy): Bacteria > Bacteroidota > Ignavibacteria > Ignavibacteriales > Ignavibacteriaceae > Ignavibacterium. Next base: position 28,560 of record JANWVQ010000164.1, on the reverse strand, counting down.
TCAAATTTATTCAAAGGTCTCATCGAAAAATTATAAGATGGGAGAATAATCTTTAATCCAGGCTAAGAGTGATAAAAATATCAAAATAAAGTAAAAAATTCTACTGGAGTAATATTTTAATTAATATCTGATTACCAGATATTTTCTTTGAATACAAAATTTTATTTAATAATGAACTTTTTGAAATAAAAAATGATTTTTAATTTAGACTTAAATAAAAAAAATTATTATGTCTGAAATAAAACAAAGTTACTATCTAGACTTCTACAACAATCTAATCGAAGGTAATAAAGAGAAATGTTCTTCATTAGTTAATTCGCTGTTAGAAGAAGGAGTTGATATTACCGATATTTATATCGAGTTATTTCAAAAATCTCTTTATAGAATTGGAAAACTTTGGGATAACGATGAACTTTCTATTTCTCAAGAACACCTTGTAACAAATATTATTTCATACTTAATTGAAAAATATTCACCCGCCCCTATTACTCAGAGGTCGGAAAAAGCAATAGTTACCTGCATTGACAAAGAATTTCACGAAATCGGGGCAAAGATGGTCTCAAAAATTTTTGAGTATAATGGATATAAAACTTATTACTTGGGAGCTTCAATACCATCAAAAGACATTGTTAAATTTATTAGACTAATTGAACCATCAATAATAGCAATTTCCTGGAGCTTATATCTGAATCTTGGAAGATTCTTAGATGTTTTAGATAACGTGACTAAAATGTTTCCAAATATTAAAGTTTATGTTGGAGGCCAAGCTCTCTCTGAAAATTCAAACCAAATTCTTAAAAAATATTCTAATGTTCGACATATTTCGTGTGTGAGGGAATTGAAAAAACAGTTATCATTAGAATCTGTTTGAATTATAAAATTTTTAATCTTTTCTTTGAAACTTCAATTATTCAATTCATAGTTTTATTCACAAATATTTTAAAGAAACAATCAAATAATCTCTTTTAGAATGTTTTTCATTTGATTAATTTTATTTTCAATTTAAGAGAAAATAAAACTAATCATTAATTTGTCTATATGAGCTTATTTATTTACCTAGTATTAATTTTTATAGCGTCAATACTATTTCTTAAAAGAAAGCAAATTGTTTTTTTATTTAAGAAAATTAAAAATGAAGATGATAAAATCCTTCAGGAAGATATCCTTAAAAATATCTATCAACTTCAAAAACAAAATACTATTTGCAAAACTGAAACCATCTCAACAAGACTAAATGAAGATAAAGTAAAAGTTCAGAACTCAATAAATAAACTTCAAAAACTAAATTTTGTTAACACCGTAGATGAAGAAATTCATTTAACCGAATCAGGTAAAACTTATGCATTAAAGATTATCAGATTTCATCGATTATATGAAAAATTCCTTGCTGATAAAACAAATCTTAATGAAAAAACTTGGCACAAAGTAGCTGATGAAATAGAACATAAATTAAATCAAGAAGATGCAGAAAAAATTGCAGCTCAAATTGGAAATCCTGTTTACGATCCTCACGGTGATCCAATCCCATCTTCATCTGGAGAATTACCTGAGAAGATAGGTATATCTCTCTCTGAAATGAAACATAATGAAATTTCTGTTGTACTGCACATTGAAGACGAACCACATAACATTTACGAGAACATCGTCAATAAAGGCATTTATAAAGGCATTCAAATTAGATTCTTAGGGATATTCAACAATGAGGTTTCTTTTTATGCTAATGAAAAACTTTGTTCTCTTTCTCTAGATGAAGCTAACAATATACAAGTTGGAATTCCTAAGTTAGAAAAAATTCATTTAGGAGAATTTAAAAAGCTCTCTTCGCTTTCAGTCGGTGAAAAAGGGAAAATAATTGGAATAGCAAAATCTTTAAGAGGTCAACAAAGAAGAAGGATTATGGATTTAGGTATTGTTCCAGGGACAATTATTGAAGCAGAGCTCGAGAGTATTTCAGGTGATCCTGTTGCTTATCGAGTTAGAGGAACAACTATAGCACTAAGAAAAAATCAAGCAGAAAAAATTTATATAGAAAAGATTTAATTATGAGTTTTCAAGAACAAAAATTATCAAATAACATTCAACCTGATTGTGCTAATTGCCCGATTCACAACATCGGTAATTTGAAAAAGCTGGGCATAAATATGGACGATTTTGATTTTGTGGTTGCTCTTGCCGGAAATCCAAATACTGGGAAAAGTACAGTTTTCAATTACTTAACTGGATTAAGACAACACACCGGCAACTGGCCTGGTAAAACCGTAACTCGCGCTGAAGGTGGTTTTGAATATCATAATAAAAAATTCAAAATTGTTGACTTACCAGGAACCTATTCTCTGCTTTCAACAAGCGTAGATGAGGAAGTTGCTCGTGATTTCATTTTATTTGGTCAACCTGATGTTACTGTTATTGTTGCTGATGCAACCAGACTTGAGCGAAATCTAAATCTAACTCTTCAGATTCTTGAGATAACTGATAGAGTTATACTTTGTCTGAATCTTATTGATGAAGCACAAAGAAATGGAATTACAATAAACGAAAGAATATTGGCAAAAGAATTAGGTATTCCTGTAATACCAACAGTCGCTCGTTCTGGTAGAGGAATAGATGATTTATTGAAAATGATATATGATATTGCAATAGGTAATTTCAAAACAAAACCGATTAAACTCAAAAGTAATTCAGAAGAATTAAACAAAGCTATTGATGAAATTGTAGGATTAATATCAGTAGAGTTTCCAAATCTTCCAAATAAACGGTGGGTTGCACTTAGATTGCTTGAAGGTGATCAAAGTATAATAAATTCAATATTAAATGGTGAATTAGGAAATATCAAAATTTAATAACTTATCATTCATCTTAATTATGGATTCAAAATCAAATCGAGAGAAAATAATTTCAGAAGCAAATAGGCTAAGATGGGAACTCGGAGAAAATTTATATGACACATTGATGGAGACAATCTATAACAATGCCTCTGAAATAGCAAATAAAGCCGTAACATATTCTGATAAGAAATCCCCTTTTAGTTTTGACAGAACTCTTGATAAAATATTAACAAGCAAATACTTTGGTATTCCAATAATGTTAATGATGCTTGCTTTTGTTTTTTGGTTAACTATAGTAGGTGCAAATTATCCATCTTCAATACTTGCAAGTTTCTTAATTGATTTTTTACATCCAGAATTAAAAAATATTTTTCTTTCATTTAACATACCTAATTGGTTAGTGGGTTTATTGATTGATGGAGGATATCTCTCTTGCGCTTGGGTCGTAAGTGTTATGCTTCCTCCAATGGCAATATTTTTTCCACTATTTACTTTATTGGAAGATTTTGGTTATTTACCAAGAGTCGCATTTAATTTGGATGCTATTTACAAAAAAGCTGGAGCTCACGGAAAACAAGCTCTTACAATGGCTATGGGATTTGGTTGTAACGCTGCTGGTATAATCTCAACAAGAATAATTGATTCTCCACGAGAAAGACTTATTGCAATAATAACGAACAATTTTTCACTTTGCAATGGTCGTTGGCCAACTCAAATTTTAATTGCCACGGTTTTTATTGGTAGTTTGGTTCCTGCTTATTTAGCCGGATTTATTTCTGCATTAGCTGTGATATTCATTGCTGTTTTAGGTATTATTATGAGTTTTATTGTCTCTTGGGCTCTGACAAAAACTTTATTAAAAGGAGAAATTTCTGCCTTTAGTTTGGAGTTACCTCCCTACCGACCTCCAAGAATTTTGCAAACACTTTATACATCATTAATTGATAGGACAATTTTTGTTTTATGGCGTGCTATTGTTTTTTCATTTCCAGCTGGGTTAGTTATCTGGTTAATTTCCAACATTACAATTGATGGAATATCTTTAGCTAATCATTTTATAAACTTTTTTAACCCAGTAGCATTAATTTTTGGACTTAATGGGGTAATTTTCTTAGCTTATATAATTGCAATTCCCGCGAATGAATTAGTTTTACCAACAATTCTTATGCTTACAGTTTCTCATCTTGGATTAAATGATTTTGGTGCAGGAAGTGGAGTTTTATTTGAGCTTGAATCAATTGAAGATACTGCTAAAATATTTCAAGCCGGTGGTTGGACTTTGCTAACAGGAATTAATCTTATGTTGTTTAGTTTACTACATAATCCTTGTTCAACTACAATTTTTACTATTTACAAAGAAACAAAAAGTTGGAAATGGACTTTGGTTTCTACATTTTTACCAATCATTTTAGGATTATTGGTTACATTTATTGTTACTAAAATTTATTATTTGGTTCACTAAAAAAATTTAGCAAAATGAGTTCTGAAAAGAATACAAAAAATTACAAACTACTTTCTTGGAATGTAAACGGACTTAGGGCTATATACAAAAAAGGATTTATAGAATGGTTCCTAAAGTCCAACCCTGATATACTCTGTATTCAGGAGACAAAAGCACATCCTGAACAACTGCCAGATGATTTAATTAAAGTCGATAATTATAAATCTTTTTTCTCTTCTTCAGTTGTTAAAAAAGGTTACAGCGGAGTAGCTATTTATACTAAAGAAGAGCCATTAAAAGTAGAACACGGTTTTGGTATCCCTCGATTTGATGATGAAGGTAGAATTATTATTGCTCACTATGAGAGATTTTCTTTAATAAATATCTACTATCCCAATGGTAAAGCAAGTGAAGAAAGATTAAAATATAAAATGGATTTCTACGACGCTTTTTTAGATTTTGTTGATAATTATCTAAAATTGGGTAAAAAATTAATAGTGTGTGGAGATGTAAACACAGCTCATAAGGAAATTGATTTAGCAAGACCAAAAGAAAATGAAAATATATCTGGCTTTTTACCAATTGAACGCGAATGGATGGATAAATTTTTAGCTCACGGATTTATTGATACTTTTAGAATGTTCAACAATGAACCAAATCATTACACTTGGTGGGATATGCAATCAAGAGCAAGGGAAAGAAATGTTGGCTGGAGAATAGACTATTTCTTTGTTTCTGAAAATTTAAGGAGTAATGTAAAAAATGCGTTTATTCTACCAGAAGTTATGGGCTCTGATCATTGTCCAGTTGGACTAGAAATTGAAATCTGAACTTCTTCAATCAAAAAAATTTATTGAACTATTTTTATTATTCATACTTTTTCCGAACCATTTTCTAAAATCATTTGTTAATAAAATACGATGATTAAAAATTTATTTGGCATAATATTAATTTTTTCCCAAGCTATAGTTCATCCTAAAACTTTTGTCGAATTGTCACTTTATAAAGCAGATAGCAAAACATATATCTGTTTAAATTTCACCATAGAAAATGGTTGGCATCTTTACTGGTTGAACTCCGGAGACACTGGTATTCCCACAGAAATCACTTGGAACTTACCTGATGGAATAGAAATTTCAGATGAATTATGGCCTATTCCAAAAGCTTTTGAAGTTGATGGACTTGTTAGTTATGGATATGAGAATAATGCAAGTATTTTTTATGAGATTATCTTTAAAGATTACTCTGAAATACACAATAAGGACATTACTTGCAAAATAAACTCTTTAATATGTAAAGATATTTGTATTCCTTTTGATACTGTAATTACTTTTAATTTATCAAATCTTAAGTCAAGATTTAATCAAAATGAACTCAAAGATTTGTTAAATAATCAATTTCCCAATAAAGAACATTCATTAGAATTATTCGGGAAAATTGAAGGAGACAAAGTTTTATTAGAGATAAAAAACAATTCAGAAAATGAAACAATTGAATCATTTTCTTTTTTCCCTTTCGAAAATGGAATATTCAAAAATGTTTTAGCAAATGAATTTTATAAAGAACTAGAGAGTTATTTAATCAAAATTGAATTTGATCCATTTAGAACTCATATCCCTGAAAAATTAGAGGGAATTCTTATTTTATTTTATTCAGAAAATAATTCACGAATAAAAAAATCTTTTGAAATTTCAGTTCCATTAAAATATTATTAACCTAATAAAGGAGGATATATGAAAAATCTTATTTTTTTAATTGGCATTTTTTTCTTAACAAATGTTTTATTGGCTCAACAGGCAAGTATTGATTCAAAAGCACCTGATTTTAAGTTAAAAGATTCTTACGGAAAAGAATATTCTCTTAATGAATTCAAAGGGAAAACAGTCGTCTTAGAATGGATAAACTACGATTGTCCATTTGTTAAAAAACACTATGATTCCAAAAATATGCAACAACTTCAAGAAAAATATACTCAAAAAGGTGTAGTATGGTTAGCAATTTGCTCTTCTGCTAAAGGTAAACAAGGTCACTTTACTAACGATGAAATAAATAAACGCTCAAAAGAACACGGAGCTAAATTTACTGCATACTTAATTGATGAAGATGGAACTGTTGGCAAAATGTATGGAGCAAAAACTACACCTCATATGTTTATAATTAATTCAGATGGGAAATTAGTTTATGCAGGCGCAATAGATGATATCAAATCAACCGATAAAGAGGATGTTAAAAAAGCTAATAATTATGTTTCAAAAGCATTAGACGAAATTTTAAGTGGCAAGGAAGTTAGCACTAAAACAACGACACCTTACGGTTGTAGTGTAAAATACTAATATTTAAAGCCACTAATTACATTGAAAAATTAGTGTAATTAGTGGCTAAAATTTTTATTAACCTTTAATTACACCGAGTGGTTTAAGTTTTGCTACTTTTTTTGTAATACCTTCATTATGCATCACATCAACTACATCAGCAACGTCTTTGTAAGCTAAAGGCATTTCTTCAGCAATTGTTTTATATCCTTTTGCTTGAATTATAATTCCTTTCTTTTTCAATTCGCTAACTAAGTCACGACCCTTAGCCTCTTTAAGTGCTTTGTGTCTACTTAAGTTTCTACCAGCGCCGTGACAAGAACTGCCAAAAGTCTCCTCCATAGCTTTTTCTGTTCCAACTGCAACATAAGAATATCTACCCATATCTCCCGGAATTAAAACTGGTTGACCAACAGATTTATACTTCTCTGGAATCATATCACTTCCAGGAGGAAACGCTCTTGTAGCCCCTTTACGATGAACACAAACTTCTTTTACTTTACCATCTATTTTATGTTTTTCTATTTTGGCTATGTTATGGCAAACATCATAAACTAAATTAAATCCCAAATCTGATTCTTTGATTTTGAAAGTATCTTGAAAACATTTCTTGGCAAGAGACATAATTACCTGCCTATTATTCCAAGCAAAATTAGCTGCTGCTTGCATAGCTGCAAGATAATCTCTTCCTTCTTGCGATTTTATTGGTGCACAAGCTAATTGTTTATCAGGCAATTTGAATCCATATTTTTCAGAAGCTTTAATCAAAATTTTTAGATAATCATCGCATATTTGATAACCTAATCCTCTAGAACCAGTATGAATTTGAATTACTATTTGTCCTTTAAATAAACCAAACACTTCAGCGACTTTATTATCATAAATCTCTTCAATAACATCCACTTCAAGAAAATGATTTCCTGAGCCAAGCGTCCCAGCTTGATCAGCACCTCTTTCTAGAGCTCTTTCGCTGACAACGCTAAAATCTGCATTTCTTAAGGTTCCACTTTCTTCAGTAAATTTTATATCATTTTGGTTTCCAAAATCATTTTCAATTGCCCAGACACTACCTTTCTCTAAAATTTTTTTCAAGTCTGATTTGGATAATTTTTTTATTGCTCCACTCGCACCAACTCCTGTTGGAATACTTTGAAATAATTTGGATATCAGATTTTCAAGTTTTGGTTGAACTTCTTCTAAAGTCAGATTAGTTGAAGCAAGTCGAACGCCACAATTTATATCATATCCAACTCCACCTGGTGAGATAACACCTTCATCAAGATTTGTAGCTGCAACACCACCAATAGGAAATCCATAACCCCAATGAATGTCCGGCATTGCAATACTATATTTTTCAATTCCTGGGAGATGAGCAACATTCATTACTTGCTTTAACGCTTCTATTTCGGAAAGAGTTGATTCAAGCATTTCACGAGAGATATAAATTCTCCCCGGAACTCGCATTCCATCTGTTTTAGGAATTTCCCAAAGATTGTCTCTGATTTTATTTAATTCTATTCCATCGACTTTCATAACTACCTCAATATTAAAAATCTCTTATGATAAAGACTATTTCCTTAAATATCAAAAACTACTTTAACAAAATATTTATTATCTTTTTTTATTATCTCCATTTGATGATAAGTCACGGCTTTAATTTCTGACTTTATAATTGATGTATCTTCCAAATTGTGTGTTCTGATAAAAGCATTCAACAAAATATTTCTTTTATCAATAGTTAAGTTTTCAATCCTTAAACAGAGTATCTTTTTTGTAATTAATAAAAAGTTTAATTCATTAAGAAAATCAACTAGTAATTGTTCCAATGAGTCAGCTTTAATTTCAATAAACATTTCTGAGTGAATTTTTAATTCATTATCTGAAAATATTACCGAGTTAAACCATCCGTAAAATGATTCAACGAATAATTCTTCCAAAGAATCAGCTTCTACTTCAAATGCAATATCAGCTGTATGGCTAATAAAATTGTGTTTTGATGGCATAACTAATTATTTTTCGATATGAATAATTTAATTAGAATATCAAAGATATTCTCCATAATAATTTAGTTATCAATGTTTCTAACTTAAATTTTTTAATCAATGAATTTATCTCGTAAAAAATTATTTTATTCGAGAATTCTCAAAGTTGCTTTGCCAGCCATAGCAGGACTTTCAACACAAATGATTGTGTCTTTAGTTGATGCTGCAATGGTTGGGAGATTAGAGAATGCAACTTATGCCCTTGCAGCAATGGGAATTGGAGTATTGGCTACTTGGGCATTAATAAGTTTTTTTTCAAGTCTCGCAACCGGAACACACGTTATTGTAGCAAGACGCTTTGGGCAACAAAATTTTATTGAATGTGGAAATGTTCTAAACAATTCTTTACTTATATCAATTATCATTGGAACAATTGTAACTTCCGTTGGAGTTTTTTTTTCTTATGAAATCGCAAACCTTTTTTCATCTGATAACAATGTAACAATCTTAGCTTCAGATTACATTTTTTATAGGTTTTTGGGAATACCATTGTTCTTGATATCCGTCTCTTATCGAGGATTTTATTTTGGGATCAACAAAGGCAAAGCATTTATGGTTTCTGGTGTGATTACTAATTTATTAAATGTAGTGTTTAACTATCTATTCATATTTGGAAACTTAGGTTTTCCGCGAATGGAATTGGCTGGTGCTGGTTTAGGTTCAACTTTAGCCACTTCATTTGATTTTCTATTCTATACTTATATATTGTTACTTAAAAGATATAGAATTAAATATCAAAATTTCAAGCATCTTAAGATTGACTTTGAAGTAATAAGATCAATTGTTAAAATTTCTTTACCTGTTTCATTTCAAAATTTATTTATTCTTATTGGTTTTTTAAGTTTTATTGGAATAACAGGAATAATAGGTACAAAAGAACAGGCTGCATCTCAAGCAATAATTAGCACAATGTTTATTTCATTTTTACCTTGCTTTGGGTTTGGAATAGCAGTTCAAACCTTGGTTGGAATAAATTTAGGAGCAAATAAATATTCTTTAGCAAGAATTTATGGATTTGAGACTGCGAAAGTGGCGTCAATCTATACAATCTTTTTGGCAATATTATTTTTATTAATTCCTGAATATATGCTTTTGATAATAACTAATGACAATTCAATCATTCAAACAGCAAAGGACTCTTTAAGAATTGCCGGCGTTGCTCAAATGTTTTATGCTTTGGGAATCGTCTTAGCCAATGCATTACAAGCTGCTGGTAAAATAGTTTTTGTGATGAAAACTGAAGTAATTACTAATCTTTTTATCTTCGTACCACTGGCTTATGTATTTGGAATTCATTTAGGGCTTGGATTAAATGGTGCTTGGTTGGCACTTCCAATCTATATTTTCATTTATAGCCTTTCTATGTTGTTAAAATTTAGTTCAAACGACTGGTATGAAAAAATTCCTCTCAAAAAATATTAGATATTATCTTATCAAAACCATCTTTTTAGTTTCAATAAAATCTCCGGCTTTAAGTTGATAAAAATAAATTCCACTCGAGATAATATTTAAATTATTCATTTCTTTTGTTGGAAATTCAATTTCATATCTACCGGATTCTCTGAATTCATCAACTAAAGTTGCAATTTCATTACCAAGAATATCATAAACTTTTAATGTTTGCCAAGTACTGAATGGAGTTTGCCAAATAATTTTAGTACTAGGATTGAAAGGATTTGGGAAATTTTGTTCTAATCTGAAATCTAAGTTGTTATAAAAATCATTGTTATCAAAAGCAATGGAAATATCTTTCAAAATCAAATTATTTGGATCAAATTGAATTGAAGTAATCGTTCCTCTAATAGGTATTTGAAAATTCTGAGTTTGCTGATTATTAAATAAAACTACAATTGTGTCAGGTCTGCTTGCTCGCTTTACTAATATTTGTATGGGCATAGTGAAAAAAGATGGATTTGAATTTAATTGTTGAGATATACCAACATTCAAAAATGTTAAAGTGTCATTTATTTGATTTATACTCCAAGCAACTTGATATTTTGGATAATTCTCTCCATAAATCCATTGATTAAAAAAATAACCCAAATCCAGACCAGATACGTTCTCAGCAATTTGCTTGAAGTTTTCAGTAACTGCTACTCCATAAGCAACTGAAGGATGATATGTGTAAGTTCTTAATATGTTAAAGAAAGTAGAATCTCCAACTATTCCTCTCAACATATGAAGAACAATAGAAGGTTTAGCATAAGTTCGAGCATAGTTAAAAATAGAATTTACAGAAGAAATATCTGAAAGGTAAATTGAACCAACTGCTGTTTTAGCGACATTCATTTTATTATTAATGAAATTTCTATATGCAACGTCTCCTTGTTTAGCTTCAATCCATAAGCCCTCAGCATAAGTAGCAAATCCTTCGTTAAGCCATATATTGTTCCAGTCCCTGCAAGTTATAGCATCGCCATACCACTGATGAGCAAGTTCGTGAGCAATAATCCAATCACTCCAATAACCCATTGATGAACAAGTTTGATGTTCCATTCCACCGCTCCAACCGAATTCAGCGTGTCCATACTTCTCTCTAATAAAAGGATATTGACCAAATCTCTGCGAAAAAACACTCAACATCTCCAGAGTTAAATCTAAAAGATTTCGCATTGATGAATTAAAATTCTCTGGATATATATAATGATTTATTGGCATTGAGTCGGTCGGTGTATATCGATAGTAATTATCATATTGAACATAATCTGTCGCAGCCAAAGAAATAAGATAATGAGCAATAGGATAACTAACTTTCCATTTATAAGTTGAAGTACCATCACCATTATTCGTAACAGAGATCAACTTTCCATTTGAAACTGCTTTTAGTGGATTTGCAACTGTAAACCAAATATCTGCGCTATCTGCTTTATCACCAGGAAAATCTTTGCAAGGCCACCAATCTTTAGCACCATAAGGCTGGCTTAGTGTGAAAATTGAAGGATTTCCTCCAGCTCTTGTTCCAAAGGTAAAACTTCCAAATCCCGAATTTGAAGGTGTTCCATTATAGTAAATAATAATTGAAAATTTTTGTCCCCTATTGAAGCTTGATCCAAAATTAATAAAAATTCTATCAGAGACTCTATTATATTGAAGGATATTGTTATTCATTTTAATTGAATCAACAGTAAAAGTATTGGCTAAGTCTATGAAAATTGAATTTAAATTAATTGTATCAACCACTGCATCGATTCTTACATTTCCTGAAATTTTTTGTTGAATGTGGTTTATTCGCAAATCAAGTTTATAATATTTAACATCATACCTTTGATCGCCTGGATAATTGACTTTTAATAAATCGAACTTTCGGGAATTTTTTATGAATTCAGATTTGACCCACGTAGGAATATCAACTTGAGATAAAGTGAAATTAACAATTAATAAAAAAGTTAAAGAGATTTTTTTAAACATTGAATTACCTCTCTATTCTAATATTTCAGACACACGACAGACAGAGATAAAATCACAATAATTACAGACTTTATCTTCTCTGTTTTTAAGTTTCGAAAGATTGAATTCTCCATTTTTAATTTTTTCAACAGAGTTTTTAATCGTCTCGATAAAAATATTTATCATTTGATTATTTATTTCAACTAATTTATCTGATGTCATATTCCTCGCGGATGAATTGTGGATTATTTTTCTCCCAAAATCTTCCTCTGAAAACTTTAGTGAATATATTTCAGCGCTGAAGGGTTCATAATAATCTTTTAATTCATACTCTAAGATTTTTTTTGCTGCAAATAAATAAAGTGGTAATTGAAGAGATATTCCTTCAGTAATTTCATCTTTTGATATATTTTTTCCTCTGAGTTTATAATCAATGACAGAAAAAAGTTTTTTTTCAAAGTTGATATCAATTCTATCAATTGAGCCTTGAATATTAATGTCATCAACTTTAACGACAGAAGAGTATTCATATCCTCCAAATTTTTTTTCAAAGAATTTTGGTTGAAAACCATATTTAATTTTTCTTTCTTCTTGAAGAAATTTATAAAGTATGGAGTATTCTCTATTTCCATTAATTCCAAAAATTTTTTCGAGTTCAAAGAATGAATGAGAATTATCAAAACTTTCTTTTTTGACCTTCCTTTCTGCAATTGAAAAAATTAAATCTAAAAATTGATTAAATGACTGATCGCTACACTCTTGAACCATTAAGTTTCTTTCATTTATCTCATTATAAAACTCAAATAAAATAGAATGTAATAATCTACCAATCTCAATTGACTCTACTTCCTCAACTGGCTCTTTCAATGCTTTTAACTTTATTATTCTCTTTAAAAAGAATTGAAAGGGACACTTAACATACTCTTCTAATGTTGTAGAAGAAAAATTAGTACAAGCCAAATAAATTAAATCTTTGAATTGATCATTAATTTTTATGAAACCATTGAAAGGTGAAACTTCAAAAGGTGTGAGTCGTCTTTTTTTATCTAAGTCAATTTTCTGTCTTAAATTCTCTAACTCTATTTTATGATTAAATAATTCATCTTTCCTTAGATTACATAAATCATCGACTAAAATATTTTTTCTTATCTCATAGTTTGAGCAAATTAATCCTTTATCATCGTTTAAAGTTTCAATGTCTACTATTGAATTCAAGTCCTTTAAGATTGATGAGATTGTTACATTCACTTCATCATCATTCTTAGGATAAGTTAGAATTATTCTATCATTTACAGTTTTCAATGCCTGATAAAATCTATATCTTTCCTGAAGTAAATGACCTTCTTCAAAAAGTTTATACTTATCAGGTATTAAAATCTCAGGCGAATATCTTGAAGGGAAATCACCATCTATTAAACCACCAATGATTAGTAAATCAAAGTTTAATCCTCTTATTTCATCAACACTTGTTACGATTATTCCAGACTTTTCTTTTACATTATAACGAGTGAATTGTGTTGCAGATTTGATATTGTCGATATAAAAACTTAAACTTTGTTTTTTATCACCGTATTCGATTTCTATAATTTTAATGAGATTATTTAATAACTCTATAAATTTTGTTAAAGCACGTGAATTCTTTTCAGTGAATATTCCACTTTCGTTCACACATTTCGACAATAAATCTAATTTAATCAGAAGATTTGTTATCTGCTCTAAAAATTCATTTGGAGTTAACTGAACTTCAAATGGAGATAAATATGAGTGAATTGTTTTTATGTCTTCAAGAGCTTTTTGGTATAATTCTTTTGGTAAAAAGTTAAAATCTGTATCAAAATTTGAATCATAATCTCTCAAAACGTTTTCAATTTTTGTAATCCAATTCTCGTAGCCCGATATTAATTTTAGATTTGATGAAACAACAACTAAATTAAGTTTATCGATATTCGGAATTTCAATCCAAATTCCACTTAAAGCCCTAAAAATATTTTTATAATAAAAATCATTTTCAACTATCTCCAAGAAACTAATCAGCGAGATAATTGGAGGTGAATTACTAAGCAAGAATCGATCTGTTAGATTATACGGAATTCCAAAATCGTCAAAAACTTCATCTATAATTTTTGAGTACTTAGATATATTGTTAAAAGCTACACAAATTCTTTCTGGACTATAATTTGAATTAATTAAAAATTTTTTAAGAGTTTTAGCGATAAAAACTACTTCTTCGTTTCTGTTTTGTGCTGTATGAATTTGCAACTTTATATCTGATTCAATCTTTTTTATGCTATATGTGAATAGATGCTTTTTGATTTTACTGAGGAATTTGCCTGAACTTTTTTGGTGGGATTCTTCATATTCATAAAAACCAGCAGCTTTTAGTTTGTTTACTGTTTTTTTGATATGACCAAATAATTCATCATTGTCTTTTTTATAATCAATTTTTATGAAAAAATTTTCAACTAATAATGAGATCATATCCAATATTTTGATTTCAAGATTAGAAAATTCATCGAATTCATCAATTAAAATGAAATCAACTTTTGGGAAAATTTGTTGAAATGCTCTATTAAATATTGAAGTACTTGCTTGAACAATTATTTCATAAATATCACCAAGCTCAAATAATTTTTTAGTTAAACATTCTGATTTATAAATTCTGTAAATCTTTATTATATCTTCAACTTTATCTTTTTCAGCTCCGGTCAAAGAATCTAAGTCATTCTCCAACACATCAGCAGTAATTCCCTTTTTCTTGAAATCTGATATTACATTTTTGATCTCGAATAAAATTCCATTAGCAGAATCTTCATCGAATCGAAAATATTTTAATCTTTCTTTTTGAATTATTTTTTTCAACTTTATGATAGCTGTGGCATCATCTAATAAAAAGTAATTGTAACGATATAATTCATTAAATATTGCAAAAGAAAAAGTTGATAAGGTGTGAATCTTCAAATTAGCTACTGAATTGCACTCTGAAATTTCTAATAGATGTTTTGTATAATATCTGACTTTTCTATTTGTTGGAAAAATTATTAATACTTCATCAAATTTTCTTTTTTTAATTTTTTCTATTAAAATTTGGTCAGCATCATCCTTAAAGTATTTCTTCTTTGTTAAAATCATAATTAGCGAATGGGCAAGATGATTGAGAATTTGCTTCCTTTATCAAGTTCACTTTCGAGAAGTACTTGTCCTCCAAGTAGTTCTGTAAATTTTTTAACAATAGAAAGACCAAGCCCAGTGCCCTCAAAAGCTCTTGAATGTCCTTCACTTACTTGTCTGAATTCATCGAATACTATTTGATGTTTATCTTTTGGAATACCAATTCCTGTATCAATTACTTCAAGGATAAAGTCATTCTGTTTCAGATAAACATTAACATCTATTTTACCTTTTTGTGTAAACTTGATTGCATTGCTCAGAAGATTGTTTAATATGCTTCTGAAAAGTTTAGTATTAGCCAAAATTTTGAAATCATTTGGCAAGTCTAACTTACAATTCAAATCTAAATTTTTCTTTTTTGCTAAATGCTTAAAATATTCGCAGGTTTCTAAAATTATCATATCAACCTCTATATGCTCCATTGTAAAGTCAGCTCTGTTTGTTTCATACTTGCTCAAATCTAATATACTTGTTAAAGTCTCAATCATCCTTTTAGATGATCTTTCAATACCATCGATATATGATATTGCTTCTTCATCTTCGACGTGATCTCTTAAAAGTTCAGTGTAGCCCAAAATTCCCATAAATGGAGTTCTTAGTTCGTGACTCATATTAGCAAAAAATTGAGATTTCAATCTGTTCATTTCTTCTGCTTTTTCTTTAGCTTCAATTAGGTCTTTTATTATTTTTTTCTTCTCTGTGATGTCTCTAAATATGCTAAATAAATATAGCTTTCCATCATCAAGTTTAATTATTGAGTTAGTTAATTCGACATTTAATGATTTTCCTGTTTCAAGTTCGTATGAGTATTCTTTTATTTTATCAATCTTACCATTTTTAATATTTTCATAGAAAGCCTTTAGCCCACCACCTTGATAATTTTTAACAAGATAGTAAAACGGTTTACCTATTAATTTTTCTCTTTCAACACCATATAAGTTGCAAAGGGCTTGGTTTACATCAATTATAATTCCATTTTCATCAGTTAATCTCATTCCATCAATTGAACTTTCCCAAGTAGTTCGCAATTTCTTCTCAGAGTTTTCAATTTCACTTAATAATTTTCGTTTTTCTGTTATATCTTCTTGAATGGCGATGTAGTTTGTTATTTCACCCTTTGAACCAAAAATTGGACTAATGGTTGAGCTCACCCAATATGTTTTACCGTTTTTATCTTTGTTTAATATTTCTCCTCGCCATTCTTTTCCTTCTGATAAAGCTCTCCACATATTTTTATAAAACTCATCAGAATGGTAACCTGATTTCAATATTCGAGGATTTTTACCATAAACTTCTGATTCGCTATAGCCCGTGATTTCAAAAAATCTTCTATTTACAAATTGAATAATATTATTTCTGTCTGTAATTATGACCATAACAGAACTTTGTTCAATAGCTTTTGAAAGTAATTTTATTTGTGATTCAAATTCTTGTTGCTCAATGTATGTAGCTAATTGACTTGCAATTGTTTGCAAAAGATCTACAGATGTTTGATCATAAGCATTTGGATTAGTATAGCTTTGTAAAACAATAACTCCAACGCTTTTCCTTTTCAATAATATTGGGACGCCTAACCAAATCTCAGGATTTTCACTGCTTGGTTCATTTCCCAAAGTTTTATCTATTTCTTCAATTTCTTTTTTTCTTAAGAGAAGAGGAGATTTATTTTTTATAACAAGACTACTCAGAGTTCCATCTTCTGACCATACGTCTTCATACTCATCTTTTTCATCAATGAAAACTAATGTTTTAAATTCTCTTTTAGCTTCATTATACCTTGCGACAAAAAAGTTTGTAGTATCTAATAGGTGTCCAAGTTCATTTTTAATCGTTAAGAGAATTTGCTTTAAATCTTCTGAATAAATTATAGCATTTGCAATGTTAAGTTGAATCTTTTGTATAATCTCTGCTCTTTTACGATCTGTAATATCAAAGAAACTGATAGCAAATTGTCTGTCCCCTTGAGAATAAGCATTTATGAGAAAAGTTTTATTAAAAACTTTTGAATATTTTTCAAGAGTAATGCTTCCACCATTTAATGCAATATTACCATAAATTTGAATCCACTCTTGTTCAACATCAGGCCAAATTTCACGAACAGTTTTATTGACTATTTGACTTTTATCTGACAATCCTAAAACTTCAAGAAATGATTTGTTTACATCAATAAATCTATAGTCAATCGGAATATCATTTTCATCAGTAATTATTTCGTGTATAGCATAAGCTTCTATTTGGTTTTCGAATAATGATTGATAGCGATTTTCAGTTATTGATAATAGTCGCTTGGTTTCCATAAGTTCATTTACATCCAATCCAATTCCCAAAATTTCTTTTATAATACCATCATTATCGTAAATTACTCCAGCTTGAATCACAGTCCAGACATAATGGCCATCTTTATGTTTTAGTCTGATAGGAACCGATTTAACGGGTTTATGTGTTAACAAAATGTCTCTTAATTGGGATGTTAATACTTTAGCATCATCAGGATGAACAAAGGTTGTATATTTCTTTCCTATAATGTTATCCGGATCCTCACCAAGGATATCCTTGACAGCAGGTGATATATATGAATACCTTCCATCTCTCTGGACAGAGAAAATTATACCTCTTGTTTGTTCAATGTAAGTTCTAAGTCTTTGCTCACTAATTTTGAGATCATTTTCGATCTTCTTCTTTATTTCAATTTCGTTTTGTAGATCTTCAACAATATTTAATATTGAAAGTCTTTGATTGTATATCTCGTCTGTTTTTACTTTAAGTTCTCTTTCCGTTTTTACTTTTTGAAATACGTTCCCTAAAAAATTTGAAAGAAGGGTCAGGAGATCGTGTTCTTGTTTTGTAAATGTTCTATATGATTTAACACTGTCAAATCCTACAAATCCATAACATTCATCATTTATAAATATAGGATATATGACAATTGATAAGATTCCTTGAGCTGTTAAAATATTCTTTAAATTTTCATCTTCAATTTCGTTAACATTCTCCGCAAGAAAAATATTACCACCAATAAGGTTATAAGAAAAATCTGGGATAAAATCAATTGGAATATTTTGTAAGTTATCAATTTCTGAACTTACATTTGGAGCACACCATTCATAAGTATTACTCATTGTATTTTTTTCAAAATCAAATTCGAAAATGTAAACTCTGTCAACTTGGAAAAAATTTCCTATTTCTCTTAATACTTCATTGATTGTCTTATCAAGATCCTCTTCCTTACAATTAATAAATTTTAATGATAGTGAATAAAGCAGTGAATTGAATTTTATTTCATTTTCTAAAAATATCTCAATCTTTTTTCGATCAGTTATATCTTGAATAAATATTAAAACTTCTGTTTCATTCTTTTTTACAATTGACGCATTGTAGAATCTTTTTTGATTATTAAATTCTAATTCATAGTCAAATTCATTTTTTCTACCAGTGCTTAAAGTTTGATCAATAATCTTACTCGATGTAATGGCTAAAGACTCAGGCAAAATATCGAACAAACTTCTATTCAAGAATTCTTCAGGCATATATAATAACTCTTTAAAGGAAGTTTCAATATAATCGACAATAATTTTATCTTTGTTAACAACTAACATCAAGTTTGATGAAGCTTTAATTAAGGCTTCTAATTTCTCATCTTTTTTAGCTAATTCACTAATTAGGTTTAAATAATTTTCTATTTCTCTGGTTTGGATTAAAAAATATTTTGATTGGTTAAATTCAATGGCTATGCCTGAAAATTCAAATCTTCGTACAATACCATCGAAACAATTTATCTTTAGTGTTATTTTGGAGAGTCCTTTATCATTTTCACTAAGAAATTTAAGAGAACTAGAAGCGGTTTCTATAGAATCAGGATGCAGAAATTCAAATACTGATCTACCCAGTAATTGATTTTTATCATTAGCACGAATTAACTCTAAAGCTACCTGATTGATTTCTACAATTTTATCATCAATTAATAAAACTATTGCTTCATTAGATTTTTCAAAAAGATCTTTGATATTTAATGTTATCTCCATAGCGTATTAAAGCTTAGTCTACTTTATAATATTATATTTTGGAGGTAACCCTGATTTTGTTAATAAATCATTAATCTCTTGTTTTAATTCAATCATTTTCATTTCTCTTTCAATCATAGTTTTATTAATTCGTTCCAATTCAGAGATTTGAGATTTCAATTTTTTCTCAATCAAGCGTGTTTTTGTTACATCTCGGAATATCCAAAGATGATTTACTATTTTGTTTTCATAAAAAATAGAAAAATATGTAACCTCTATATTTCTATTATCGGAAGTATTAATTTCAAATTGATAACTTGAGAGTTGGAACTTAATTGGCTCTTGAATTAGTCTAACAAATTGATTTGGGTTATCCATTAAATTCTTAATAATATCAAAAAATTCTTTGGAGTTCATCAGAGTTATTTGTTCTTTTTTATGATTTAATTTAAAGAGTTTTAACAGATTATCATTTACAATTTCTATTTGATTTTTAGTATTTTCTAACAAAATTCCACCATCAAAATTATCAATGACGATATTAAGTTTATTTAACATTATTTGTTTTTCTACTTCATCGAGCTTCTTTACTGTAATATCACGCCCTATAACTATTAAATTTTTTCTCTCATTATCATCTGTAAAAATGGGGATAAAAATTAAATCAAAATAATTCGCAGAATCGTTTTTGAATTTTAACTCTTGTTCAATTCTATATATTGACTTTTTAATCCAAGTTTCTTCTTCAATTTTTGAAAGTGTAAAAAGTGTGTTTATTAATGAGTTATCAACTGTTTTGTATAAATCTTCAACTTTTTTAAGCATAATTTGGTCTGGAGAAAGTTGAAATAGCTCAGTGAAAGTCTTATTGAATTCAACCCATCTGTCCTTATCATCCTTAATATAAATTAAGTCTGGTGTAGAATTCAAAAGAGTTCTAAGTAAATTTTCTTGTTCAATTATTTTTTGTTGAGCAGCCTTAAGAGTTGAAATATCCAATGCTACAGCTATTAAGACCTTTTTACCAAAGTATTCGCCGGGATATATACTTACAATTTTAGGGAATATCGTACCATTTTTTCTTCGTCCCCAAAATTCAAATATCTGTGGTTCACCTTGAGAGGCTTTATTCCAAATATCAAATAAATCAATATCATCGTTTTTCCCCTCAGCACTTAAAAAAGATGGTGTTCTACCAATGAACTCTTCCCTACTATATCCATACATCTGAATTGCACCTTCATTAACATCTATAAAATTGCCATTAAAATCGTGAATATAAATAGCTTCGTTAATTGAGTTAAATATCCCTCTAAAAGTTTTTTCACTTTCAAGTAGTTTTATTTGACTTTCTATTTCATCTCTTATATCTCTAATTACTATTACATATCCTAAATTTAGATTTGATTCTTCTGAAATAACATTCATATAAATCACTGCAGGTATTTCTACATGATTAAATTTTATAAATACCTTTTTACCTTTTAACTCATTAGAAAATCCAAAATTAATTTTGAAAATAGAAGTGTTATAATAATCTCTTACTGTAAACAAATCATTAAAGTTTGAACCTAATATTTCAATCTCAATATCAAAGAGCTTTTTAACAACATTATTCACATTTATTATTTTTCCATTAAAATCTGAAATAATAATTCCTTCACTAATACTTTGAATGGTTGCCTTCCACTTCAACTCACTTTCTTTTATTGATTCCAACAAGTGAACTCTATTGATGCCATAATGTATTACGAGACCACTTAATGCTATGAATATTGGATAAACTATTGATGCTATTATTTGAGTAGTTAATAATCTTTCGAAAGGAAGAGTCGCAAATGTCATCAAAATAATAAATATTATTATTGATATTGAAATACCCATTAAAAATAAATTATAAAAGCTTATTGAAATTGACTTTTTTGTTCTATAATAATTAAAAATTAATGCAACCAAATAAGGAGTAAATGTTACCAAAAATGTAGTATGAAAAACCATTTCACCTTTAATAGCTCTAATTATAAATGATGAAACAGTCACCAATAATCCAGTAACCCAACCAAAGAATAAAGTGCTTATAGATATAATAATTGTTCTACCATCAAAGAAGAATATATCAGTGATTTTAATAGGGTTCGTAATTGAGTAAGCTGATAAAACTATAAATAGCAAAGATTGAATAATCTGATTGCTTCTTTTTAGGTTATGTATCTTCTCATAAATGATTGTAGAAATAAAGCATACAGTAACAATTATGGAAAGATTAAAGACGAGTCTTTCAAATAATTCCATTCTGTTCCCAAATAAGTTGATATACTGTTTGTAATTTTAAAATTAAAAACTTAATCTCCAAATGGTCAAATACTAAAATTTTGAATCTTAAATAAATTTTGATGTAAACAATAATTATAAAAGAAAAATAAATTTTGAAAGTATTTAGATTATAGATATGGGGCGAAAATATTTTTAACATATCGTAAAAATTTTCATAGATGAATTAAAATTTTAGAAAAACATATAAAGCATTATTTTAACAATATAAATTTCTAAAAAGAGGACAGATGAGAAACTTTATATCCATTTTATTCACAATCTTAATGATGAACTTTTCTATTTTCCCTCAAGGTTCAGCGGGTGAATCTGCAAAATTTGAATACCGAAATTTAATTGATATGACAACGGCAGGAATTTTAGAAAAAGGATACGTTGGTGTAACAAACAATATTATGCCCGGTGGAGTGGTAATAAGTAAATTGGAAGTAGGTGTATTTGATAATGTGAGTTTTGGAATATCCTATGGTGGTGCTAATATTATTGGCTCAGGTAAACCACAATGGTATAATTTGCCAGGTGTTAATATAAGATATAGATTGTTTAATGAATCAGTTTCTTTCCCTGCTATAACACTTGGATTTGATTCACAAGGCAAAGGATTAGAATTCACAAATCCTGACAGATATCAGATAAAGTCTACAGGATTTTTTGTCGCTGCAAGTAAAAATTTTCAGTTTCTAGGATTTTTAAGCTTACACGCAACAGGAAATTATTCTTTGGAAAAAAATGACGGAGATAATTTCTTAAATCTAAAAATAGGGTTGGAAAAAACAATTGGTGATAACTTTTCATTCGTATCGGAATATGATTTTGGATTTAACGATAATTCTGTTAGCTCAATGGGAAAAGGTAACGGATATATGAATGTGGGATTGAAATTCTCAGCAGGATCAGGTTTTACATTATCTTTAGAAGTAAGAGATATTTTCAGCAATAAAAGGTGGTCACCAAATTCTGCAGATCGTGCATTGACAATTGAATACATCAAAAGCATTTTCTAAAATAATAAATCACTTTTCTCAATGTACTAATTCCTGTACACAGTTGTATTTTTATATTGACTTATATTCCACTCAGCTTATTTTTTACGCCCTTTTTCAACAATTATTAAGGCAAGAAATTTGTAGTAAAAAAGTGTTATTAATTAGGAGTAAGCTATGAAAAAGTTGTTATTTTTACCACTTTTATTAATTCTAACTGGATGCTATACTCAAGTGGCTATAGAGGAAAAAAGCTCTAAGAGATATGATTATGAATCCCAATATGATGATGATTATGATGAATACTCCTATAGTGACACACTATATGACAGTAAAGGAAACACTTATCACTATCATTTTTACAATTATCCATTTAGTTATAGAAAATATTATTGGGGTTATTATCCGAGAATTTATGTGGGAGTTGGAATAGGTTATATTTATTATTGGGATCCTTGGTATTGGGATTATTGGTATTATGACCCTTGCTGCATCAGACCTTTATTATATCCTGGCTACTGGTATAATCCTTATTGGTATCCAAGATACTACTGGAATTATTACAAAGTTGTTTATTACAACAGGAATGATGATGGCTTTAAAGTTAGAAACTCATTAGGGACAAGAAATAGCTCAGGAGTAAGAGGAGGTGAAAGGGATTCGAGAGATTTATTAAGAGAACAATTAAAACAAAGAGAAAGAATTTCTCTTGCCAAAGATAATCCGAGAATTTCAGAAAGAAATTTATCTAACGATAGAATTGAAAGAAGTAGATCTATTCGTTCAAGAGGAAATGAATATGAAAGAGAAAGAACAATAAATAGAACACGTCCAAATGAATCAACAATAGAAAGAAATAGAGAAAACGATAGACAAAGAATTGAAAGAGAAAGACCAAACCCACCAAGACGAGAAATTATCAGAGATAGAGAAAATGAAAGAAGAAACAACGAAATTAATCGCGAACAGGATCGAAGAAGATTTGAATCAAGAGAAAACAATGAAAATCGAAATAGAGAATATCGAATCGAAAGAAGAAGGGAATCGGAGAGAAGTTATACCCCAAATAACAATTCACCAAGAACATATACACCTCCTCGCAGTGATTCACCAAGACAAAATCCAATACCTCCTTCCTCAAGGTCTGATGGAGGAAGTCGCAGCCAATCAGGTTCTGAAAGGAGTAGAAGATGAAAATTTTATCATTCTTAATTATTTCAATTTTTTTAACTGGATGCTACACAGTCGTTTGGCTTCCTGATAAAGAAATGCCAACTACTTATGTCCAAGATGAATTTTATGATTCTGAGTATTTTGGAGATTATTATGAATATTACATTATCCCTTGGTGGATAAGTAATCCTATAAACATTTATAAACCTTCTCAAAGTTTTAATAAAATCAAAGAAAGAGAACGAAACTCCTCAAACATAAGAAATGAGGTTGGCGAAAGAATAATATTCGAACGTGGAAACTCTGGAACGACTGAATATAATCCGCCAATAACAACAAAATCCGGAAATAATAACAACTCTAATTCACAAACTAATTCCGGATCAAGAATTAATTCAACATCTGAAAACTCTAATAGAAATAATTCAAATTCTGGGAATAATTCAAACTCAATTAGAAATGAAAATGGAAACAGAAATTCTGAAAACCCAAGGAGATAAAATGTTCATAAGAATAATTATATCACTTTTATTATTCGCATCAATAAATATTTACTCTCAAAACTATAATGATGCAATAAGAGTAGGATTTCCTGGACTTGGGAATAATGCCCGTGCTTTAGGAATGGGAAACAGTTACATTGCTTTAAGTGATGATGGTTCCGCCTCCTTTTTTAATCCTGCAGGACTTGGACTTGTAAAAAGACTTGAATTTATGGGCGGATTAGATATAACAAGTTTTAACAACACCACAACTTTCTTTGGGAATAAAACTAACAGCAATGCTAGTCAAACAATGTTGAATAATGCAAGCTTTACTTTTCCAATTCCAACAATAAGAGGAAGCTTAGTTTTTGGATTGGCTTATAATTCCAATAAAGATTTGATTGGTAGTAATCAATTCGATGGTTATAATCCAAATAATAACTCAAAAATTCAAAGTCTGCTTAATACAAATATTCCCTATGACCTTTTTTTAACAGATGATGACGGAAATACAATTATCAATGGTAAATTAAACCAAAGCGGAAACATACTTAATTCTGGTTCTATTAATAGTTGGACATTAACGGGTTCAATTGAAGCTTATAAAAACTTTTTCATTGGTGCTAATCTTTCAATTATCTCTGGTAATTTCTCGTCTGATTTCGATTACTATGAAGATGATACAAAAAATATTTACCAAGGAATAACTGCAGCAGGCCATCCCAAAACTTTAGACTTTAGGTCTTTTTACTTAAAGAATTTATTAAAGTGGGACTTGGAGGGATGGAATGCAAAAGTAGGTTTTCTATATCAATTCAGTAACCTTGGCAGGTTAGGAATTACAGTCCAATTTCCAAAAACTTTCACAATAAAAGAAAAATTTATAGTCGAAGGTGAAAGTAAATTTGCGAATTGGTCTACAAATCTTGAGTCCAAAGAGTATAGTGATGAAGTCAAATATGATATAAAAACTCCATTTGAAGTTGCGGGAGGTCTATCAATAAATATTGCTGGGTTGATTTTAAGTAGTCAATTGAACTACATAAACTATACAGAGCTTGAATTCACTAACGCTGAAGGAATTTCGCAATCATATATTTCTGACCAGAATAAGAAAATAAAATCATTACTGAGACCAACACTAAATTACAGTTTTGGAGGAGAATATACCTTACCGTTATGGAATTTAAGATTAAGAGGCGGATATATCTTACAAAAGTCTCCTTTTGAAAACGACTCACCTAATTTCGATAAAAAATATCTAACTGCAGGAATTGGAATTCTCGCTGAGGGTGTCATTGGAATTGATTTCGGTTACGCTTATGGATGGTGGAAAGATATTGGCGACAACTATGGATCAAATCTATCAAGAACTTTTCAAGATATTAAGTATCACAAAGTTATAATTACCACAATCTATCGATTTTAATTTTTGCAGAATATCTACTCAGGCAATATTTTCGATAAGTCGTTTTTTAATTTAGGAGAAAAAGATCAAAGGAATAATATCAAGAGTAGAGAGTAAAGACTATTATGTTCTCTCTTTACCTGAACACAAAGAATTCAGATGTTATATTAAAGGCAAGTTCAAAAAAGAATTTAATCTAAAGAAAGACAAATTATTTCAAACAGATATTGCAGTAGTGGGTGATGAGGTAGAGTTTGAACTAAACCCAGATGGCTCAGGAATAATCTTTCAAATACATCAAAGAAAAAACTATCTTTCCAGAAAAGCACCCAAAATTCGGGGCTCAAGTTTTAAAGGTGAAAGACTTGAACAAATTGTTGCTTCTAATATTGATCAGGTTTTTATTGTCTCCAGCGTATCAGAGCCAACATTTAATAATAAAACAATTGATAGATTTCTTGTTACTTGTGAAAGTTCAAATTTGAATTGTAATATAATTATCAACAAATCCGATCTCGATGATGGTAAAATCGTTAGTTACTGGACGAGCTTTTATACAAAAATAGGTTACTTTACTTTGCCAACATCCACTGTTTCGAATCAAAATATCGACGTCTTAGAAAATATCATTCAAAGAAAAAAAAGTTTATTTTGGGGTCCGTCAGGAGTTGGAAAATCTTCTTTATTAAATAAAATCTATCCTCATTTGAACTTAAAAGTGTCTGAAATAAGTTATTCGACTATGAAAGGTAAACATACAACAGTTACAAGTAGAATGTTTTTTATGGGAGATGATACTTACATAATCGACACTCCGGGGGTTAGAGAAATTGAACCTTATGGAATAAAAAAAGAGGATCTTGGACATTTTTTCCCTGATTTTAGAAATTTTATTAATGCTTGTAGATTTAACACTTGTACTCATCATCACGAACCCGGTTGTGCAGTAATCAAAGCCGTAAGAGATTCTTTAATTTCTGAAATTAGATATGAAAGTTATTTAAGAATTCTAAATACGATTGAAGATGATATGAATCTTTAACTTAAGATTGTTTTCAAATAGAATTTATTCATTCATTAAGCAATGCAAATTAAATCAACTAATAAAATCAAAGTCATTCCTCAAATAATTAATGTTAAATTATCCAATTTATCTTCTTTTCTAAATAGCATAATAACTGAATATGAAAATTTGTTCTATTTTTCAAATCCGATAGATAATTATGAATTCATTGCCCTAGGTAAGATTTTTTCTTCAAATTACGATTTGAACGAGTTAGAGAATGAATATTCAAATCTTTATGAATTATTAGATTTTAAGTTTAATGAGTTCAATATTAACAAATTGCCTATCGTAATTGGATATCACAAATTTCCATCTAAAATAATTGATGAAATATGGTCAGACTTCAAAGACTCAGAATGGATAATTCCACAATATATTTTCTTACGTAATAAAGATGCTACGTATTTAATTAACTTTTTCGATGATTCAAATCAAATAAAATTAGAACAATTAGTTGAAGAAAGTAATTTTAGAAATTCGACAAATAGTAAATTTGGTAAACTCTATCAAAAAGAGACCGATGATTTTGTCAAGTGGAAAAATTTTGTATCAGAAGCAATAGATTTAATCAAAAACGGTAGATTATCTAAAATTGTTGTATCACGTAAAAAACAATTTAAGCTTTTAAGTGAAATTGACTATTCTGGTTTGTTTGAAACTATTAACAAAACTTACCCTGATTGCTTCAATTTTTTAATCAAATCAAATAACTCAATTTTTTTTGGCTCAACACCTGAATTATTAGTTCAGCTCGAAAAAAACAGATTCAAATCAGAAGCGCTTGCTGGTTCTATCAGAAGAGGATTGAATGATTATGAAGATAAGTATTATTCAGAATTGCTTCTATCTGATAAAAAAAATTTGCTCGAGCATCAAATTGTTGTTGACTATTTACAATCTCAGCTATCAAACATAGTTACTAATTTTTATGTTGATGATAAACCAAAAATAAAAAAACTCCGTAACATCCAACACCTAAATACTGAAGTATTTGGAGAGATTTTACCCGAGAAAAATATTTTTCATATAATTAAAACAATTTTCCCTACTCCAGCTGTATGTGGAATACCCAAACAAGTTGCTTTAGATGAATTAGCAAACATAGAAAGATTTGAGCGAGGAATTTTTACAGGGATTTTAGGATGGTTAAATTTTAACTCACAAGCTGAGTTTTGTGTCGCATTAAGATGTGGGCTTGTTTATAAAAATTATTTGACTGCTTTTGCTGGTTGTGGCATTGTCGAGAATTCTGTTGATATTGATGAATTCAACGAAACTGAGTTGAAGATTAATTCAATCATAGACTTTTTTGATGTTGAATATTAACAGAAATATATACTGGTCAAATTTATTTCTGGATTTTGTCTGTAATTTAGGTTTAAAGTATGCTTGTATTTCTCCTGGTTCAAGAAGCACACCTTTAACTTATTCTTTTGCAACAAATAATAGGATAAAATCCTTTCCAATAATTGATGAGAGATCATCAGCTTTTTTCGCTCTTGGTTTATCAAAATACTCAAGGTTACCAGCGATTATTATTACAACCTCAGGAACTGCAGTTGCAGAGACTTATCCAGCGATTATTGAAGCCTACCAAAGCAGAACTCCTTTAGTAATATGCACTGCCGATCGACCAAGCAGGCTAAGAAATACTGGAGCAAATCAAACAATAAATCAAAATAACATCTTTAAAAATCATATTAGATTTTTTTTTGACATTCCAACCTTAGATATTAATAAAAAGAATATAAAATATTTCCTCAATAAAATTGCTGAAGGATTTGAAATTTGTTTATTTAGGAATGTTGGCCCGATACATTTCAACTTTCAATTCGACAAACCTTTTGAACCAAATAATTATACAGATAAAATCTCCATTGAAATTATAGATTACTCTTTGAAAATGCTGCTTGAGAAAATAAAAAGTTTAAATAATTA
>JANWVQ010000142.1 GCA_025056745.1 Ignavibacterium sp. | reverse complement strand
TTTGATATAAAATAACGAAAGAGTTTTTATGAGTTCCTTGTTAAAATTCTCTGAACTTAGACAGAGTTCACTTAATATATTACAGAAACTATCATCTGAAGTATCTAATTATGAAGAAACAAAACATTTTTTGACTTCTATTAATTCGACTATTAATTCTATTAAAAATGATACTTTTACTATTGCCGTAGTCGGTGTTATAAAAAGAGGAAAGTCAACTTTATTAAATGCCCTCTTAAAGGCTGATAAAGAGATTTTATCAACAAATGTAAATCCTGAAACAGCTAGATTATCAATACTTTCTTATTCTGAGAGTCCTAAAGCAGAGATATATACAATTGATAATCAAAAGATCAATGTATCATTTGATGAATTACCACAATATACCTCTGCTACTGAACTTGGTGGTAAGGGGGATAAATTAAAATTAAGCAAAACAAAATACGCACAAATATTTTATCCAAATGAAATTCTAAAAAAAGGTTTTGAGATAGTTGATACACCTGGTGTTGAAGATCCTGATGAATCTAGGTCAAGAATTACATTAGAATTTATTGATAAAGCTGATGCAGTAATTTTCTTAATGACAGCAATTGAAGGTGGATTGAAGGATAGTGAATTAAAATTCTTAAAGAGTAAGGTATACAGCAATAACGGTAGCTCAAAAGGAATTATTTTTGTGTTAAATAAGATTGGTAGTTTGCGTGAGAGACAACTTAA
This sequence comes from Ignavibacterium sp., assembly GCA_025056745.1. Classification (GTDB taxonomy): domain Bacteria; phylum Bacteroidota; class Ignavibacteria; order Ignavibacteriales; family Ignavibacteriaceae; genus Ignavibacterium. The sequence goes on along the minus strand of JANWVQ010000142.1, from coordinate 4,447 downwards.
AAATGATTTACCAATTCTAATAGAAAAAAATCAAAACTTGCTAAAGAAAGAATTTGGTTTTGATGTTAAGATATTCCCTATAGATGCTTTAGAGGCTTTTAATTTTTATCGTGGGTTAATTTCGGTAAACGAAACCAAGTTTATAAAAAATTTTGAAGAGTTTCGTAATTATCTTGATGATTATTTAGTGAGAGAAAAAGGTAAAATATTTTTACGAATTAGAATTAATAAGTTTATAAATGAGCATTTAAATTTCTTTTTATCTAATCTAAAAAAGTTAATTTTAGATAAACCGCTTGGACTTAATGAAATTGAAAAGCAATTAAAAAATGATGAAGAATCTTTAATAGAATTAGAAAAAAAATTTAACCATATAGAGAATGAATATTTTCAAGAGAAAAAAGATCTTAAAATTTGGACAGAGAGAACTGTAAAAGAAGAATTTAACAATAGGATAGTTATTTCTGTTAATAGTATTAATACACTAACAAATGATTTAACGAAGACGATTTCAGAAATATCTAAAAAAGTAAAAGACAGACTAAATAAGGTTATCAGTAATCTTATTGATGAATTTGAGCTTTATGATATAAAAATTGAAAGACCTGACTTTAATATTTCAATTAAACAATTGGACATTTCAAACTATTATTCAATTGAGCAAGTTAAACATAAATCATCTAATGATGGTGAAATAGCTGGTAAAATAATTGGTTCTGCAATTACTGCAATTCTTGGTAGTTTTTTCCCACCTGCCATTTATGTTGGTTACAAGTTAGGAGGATTTATTGGTTCTTACTTTGATCAGAATGAGGTTGTTGAAAATAAAGTCAGATTTGATGCAATTGGTCTAACAAAAGAGGTGGAGAGTATTAGAAATCAATATATAAATTCTCTTTGCCATAATATTGATCTATATTTTGAAAGCACGATGAATAATATTAAAAAATTAATTGATCAAAAAAGAAAGGGCATGAAATCAATATATAAAGCAAGAAAACAAGCTTATAATATGAAACTTGAAGACTATAATAATTATGTTAATAGCATTAAAAACTTAATTGAAACTATTCAGGAACATAAAATAAAATTAGAAGATATTGTTAGGGAGGTCAATAGTTTATGAATTTAAATGAAATAAGAGAAAATTTCTATAAAAGAGTAAAATCACTTGAAAACTTAATAAGTGATATTGAAATACCAAAATATAATTTTGATTTTTTATCAAAAATTATTAATAAAACCACATTTGATATTGCTGTAATAGGTGAATTTACATCAGGAAAATCTACCTTGATTAATGCTTTAATTGGTTTAGATTTATTACCAACTTTACTTCAACCAACTACAGCAAGGATTACTTTCATATCTTTCTCAGAAAAACAGAAAATAATTCTTAATCAAAATGATGGAAAGAGTGTTGAAAAGGATTTTGATCCAAAATTTCTGAAAGAGTTGATCGCTGATAATTCTAGCCTTATAGAATCAATAGATACTATTGAAGTTAAATTAACAAATGATTTGCTGAATAATGGGATTGTATTAATCGATACACCGGGAACGAATGACACAGATGAACAAAGAGTAAAAATTACCTATGGAGTAATACCCACTGCTGATGCTGTAATTTATGTTACTGTTCACCCTGTTACCGCATCGAATATAGAAGTTTTCAAGGAGCATATTTTAGGTAATAAAATTAAAAACCTTTTTATTGTTGTAAATAAAATCGATTTATTAGGCAATGATATTGATAAAGCTATAGCAAATTGTAAAGAAAATTTCAATAACTTGTTAGATTATCCCATCGAAAATATCTATGCTATATCAGCTTTAGATTATCTGGATGGTTTACTTAATGAGGATAAAGAATTAATTGAAAAAAGCCGTTTTCAATATTTTAAGAACGCATTAAATGATTTTCTTATATCCTCAGAAAAATATAACAACTTAAAAAATCAATACGATGCAATTTTTGAAAAATCAAAAATTGAAATTATTGATCTTATTAAGTTAAAAGCCTCTAGTCTACAACTTCCAGAGGATTTGTTTCAAGAACAAAAGGAAACATTAAGAAAAGAACTATTAAACATAAAGGAAAAGTCAAAGGAAGTAGAGAAACAAGTTGAAAGAGAATTTGATCGTTTATATCTTAAAATTCAAGATTCGCTTAATAACTTATTGTTTGAAATTCTTGAGACAATTGATAATATTTTTCAAAAGAGGTTTACAGATTTTGAAAATCTTAAAAGAGAGATAGAATATATTATTAAAACTAAATATGAGAATTGGTTAGATAGAAATCAACCAATTGTTGATGATTATATAAAATCTATAAGAGAAGAAATAAGTATAAGAGTTGCAAGTTCTGTTGATAATGTTTCAACTGCATTAACAGTTTTTAATAGTAATTTAGCTATAAATATTTATGAAAATAATAACTCCCAAATCTATAAAATATTAAAAGATGATTCCAAAAGCTATTTTTTATCAACCGCTACAGTTGTAGCTGGAATGTTTGTATTGTCAACAGTTGGAATTTTTCCACCACTTGCATTTTTATTAGGACCTTTAATGCAGAATTTTAGGAAAAATTTAATAGAAAAACACATAGAACAACTTAAACCTTCAGTTATTTCATCTATCCAAGATAATTTTCAAAAATTTAGAAGCCAGTTTTTAAGTAATTTAAGTAATATAAAAAATAATTTAATAGAAAATTTAGACAAGTTGGTTAACAGCAAAATAAATAATATTAATGATTTAATTAATTCAATAGAGCAAGAACGAAAGAATAAAAAATTAGAAATAGAGGCAACAATAAAAAATTATGAAAAAATAATTGAAAAAATTAGGAATATTTAATTATGGAAGCAAAAAATATTATTTTAGAATTATTGATCTCTGCTGATAGATTAAATAGTGAAAGAAAATTTAATGATGCCTTCTTTCAGTATGAACAGATTTATCCAATTATAACTTCTCTATATATTAAAAATCAAAGGAATGATTCAATTGGAAATTTTGCTGGGTGGACTGCAGGTTTTTTGACTGGGGGTCTTGGTTTTGAGGATTTGATTATTATACCTTTAATTTCAAAAGGTGTTTCAAAATATCTTGGGAGTGATCACGAATTTATTGTTGATATAACTTCAACTGTTGCTCTTCGTCAAATAAATTGTGTCCTTTCCTCAGAGTCTTTGCTAAATAACTATGATAAAAATAAAGTATTACAAAAATTTGCTATTCTAATTTCTTTTTCAGAAAATGAAACTATCTTTAAAGAAATTTTTAATTCTTTTTTCCCTGGTCTTTTAGAAAATGGTGGCTTATCCAATAATGATGTTGTTTATACACCATACTATTATCTTCTAGATAAAGTAGAAAAAAATGAAATTTCAAGCACTGAAATCTTTAAACTTTTACATTCTTATTTAGTTAAGATAAATGATTCGTCGAAATTAAGAGTATTATTAGACAATATATTTACAAGATATGATGAAGAGACTGCTTACTCAAATTATAATTTTAATTATCAAGAACAGTCAGATAATGAAGATTATTATTCTATACTAGGTGTGGACATAAATGCCTCTAAAGAAGAAATTAAAAAAGCGTATATAGAATTAATGAAAAAATATCACCCAGATAAATTTGCTCATCTCTCTAAAGAATTTCAAGAGCTTGCTAATAAAAAAGCTCAGAAAATAAATAAAGCTTATGAATACTTGATGAATCTTTAACTAATAATGGATACACTATATGACAAAACAAATTTTATTATTGGGAGAATTCAGCACCGGAAAGTCGGCATTCATTAATATGTTATTAGGTGTATCGATTTTACCTGAAAGATTGGAGTCAACTGATTTCCCTGTTGTTAAGATACAATCGGCAAAGCCAACTGGTATTTTTTTGCGAGAGTATGGACAAAAAAATCCACGAGTTCTTGATTCATTTTCAGATATTCCAAAAGATTGGAGCACATTTGAATATGTTGAAATTAATATTCCCTCACATCCATTATTACAGAAAGGGCTAATTTTATGGGATACGCCTGGTTTTAATTCATTAAATCCACATCATTCATTACATCTTGAAAACTTTTTAAGAAAGAATGCATACAAGTTTAATAATGTTTACTTTTTTTTACACGGAGTTATAACAAAGACAAGTATTGAATTCATAAAAAGAAATAGTTTCATTCGTGAGAAGTTAATTATAGTGGTAAATATAAAAGAGGTAAGACCACACAATGAGTGTAGATTAATAGAGCAACAGGTAAAGAAAGCTATAAGAGAGCAATTAGGTCCTTTAGCTGTAGAATTGTTATACATAGGTGACATTAATGAAGAATTTAATTTAAGGTCGGAGGAGTTGAGAAAGGGTTTGAGCGATTGGGAGTTAATTAAAGAATGGGGAAAAAGGCAAATAGATTTTAACGAAT
>JANWVQ010000124.1 GCA_025056745.1 Ignavibacterium sp. | reverse complement strand
ATTTGCCTAGTAATTTTATTTTGCTAAATCTACTTTGATCATAAATTTGATCATAAATTGAAAATGGATTAACACCTTTCTCAATTAGATAGGCCACATCCCGATGTAATTTTGGAGTTGTCCGTTCAAATCTGAAAGAGCCCGTATCTGTCATTATAGCAGCATATAATGGAATAGCAATTTCTTTTGTAATAAAGTCTTCAAAATATTTTTTCATAAAGTCTAATAGTATTTCTCCTGTTGCAGCGAAATCAGTATCTAAAAAATAAAAATCAGCAAATTCCTCTGGCGATTGATGATGATCTATGCAAACTTTTAAAGAGCTCGACTTTGAAATTATGCTTTGCATAGAAACAACTCTTGATAAATTATTCAAATCAAGTAAGAATATAACGTCCGATGATAAAATAATTTCTGAGTGAATATTTTGATCAAATTTCTCTATAGAATCTTTTTCATCGAGGAATTTAAGATTATAAGGAGTTGCACTATGATTTATTATTCTTACTTTTTTCTCTAATTTATTTAATAGATTATAAAGAGCAATTTCAGAACCAATCGCATCAGCATCTGGGTTTACGTGAGATGTCAATACGAAAGAATTGTTTTCATTTATAATGGTTAGAAGTTTATAATGATCTATCATTCCTCAAGAAAATATTAATCGAAAGAAGCTGTCTAAATTTATCAATAATTTTTAACATAACATTTAATTTCGAATTCAATATTACAATTTAGACAGCTTTATTTGTGCGTGATTAAAAGTTTATATTTTCGAAACTAAAAAGGAAAATAAAATTAATTCTTCAGATAAATTCAGTTATTCTTTTACTTCCCAAAGATTTCCACTATAAATTACTTTTTTCAAATCACCTTCACCCTTTTTTGCTTTAACTTCAGCAATTTGATTTTCAATTCCCTCTTCACAAGTTTCCTTGAAAATTTGTCTAAATACACCAATAGGAGTTGGAAATCCTTCTCTCTCATCAAAAGACATTATAATTGATGTTCGAGCTGGGGATGGGTCGAATTCGTCGTGAATCCATAAATCATTCACAGAGAAATGTCCACTAGTTAAATCAACAATTACTGGTGTAAAACCATCTAATCTAATTCCTTTCTCACGATTTTTTCCAAATATAAGTGGTTCTCCGTGCTTCAATTCAATTACGTGATCATCTTTTGTTTCTTTATCTGTGTATAAGTCAAATGCTCCATCATTAAAGATATTACAATTTTGAAATACTTCAAGAAATGCAGTGCCTTTATGCAAACCAGCTCTTTTAATCATCTCTTGAAGATGTTTTGCATTTCTGTCTATTGACCTTGCAATGAAAGTTGCCTCAGCACCTAATGCGAGTTTCGGAGGATTAAATGGAAAATCAACACTACCATAAGGAGTTGTTTTAGTTATTTGTCCTTTAAGAGAAGTTGGCGAGTATTGACCTTTTGTTAAACCATAAATTCTATTGTTAAATAAAATAATTTTTATATCAAGATTCTTTCTACAAGTGTGAATAAAATGATTACCTCCAATACTTAATAAATCTCCATCACCAGTAGCAACCCAGACATCCAATTTAGGATTTGCTATTTTTATTCCAGTTGCAATAGCAGTTGCTCTTCCGTGAATTCCGTGAAATCCATAAGTGTTCATATAATACGGAAATCGGCTTGAGCACCCTATTCCAGAGACCCAAACAATATTTTCTTTTGGTTTGTTTATGATTTCAGGAAAAGTCCTTTGCACCTGAGCCAATATGGAATAATCACCACAACCAGGACACCATCTTACATCCTGATCTGAAGCAAAATCTTTTGCCGTATAGTGAAATTCTTTTACAATTGTGTTACTTTCCATTGTTCCCTCCGCTGACTTCAATTATTTTATTTAATATTCCACTTACTCTCAATGGTAATCCTCTTACCAGATTGTATTGAATCACCTCTACTAAAAATTCACTTCTTAACATATAAGCCAATTGACCAAGATTAATTTCTGGGACGAGAACTTTTTTATATCGCTTAATTACTTCACCAGTATTTTTAGGGAAAGGATATAAATAGTTAATATGAGCTTGAGCAACTTTATAACCTTTTTCACGCGCTTTATTGACCGCTTCTTTGATAGCACCATAAGTACCGCCCCATCCAACAACCAATAAATCAGAATCAACATCACCTTCAACTTCAAGTTCAGGGATATCGTTTTGAATATTCATTATTTTTTGTCTTCTTATTGTTACCATTTCGTGATGATTTTCTGGATCATAACTAACATTACCATAGATATTTGATTTTTCAAGTCCACCTATTCTATGTTCAAGATTTGGAGTACCAGGAATTGCCCAAGGACGTGCGAGATATTCATTTCGAGCATAAGGATAATATCCTTCTCTTTCTTTTACGAATTTAACTGGTATTTCCGGTAATTCATCAAGATTAGGTAAACGCCAGGGTTCAGAACCGTTAGCTATGTATCCATCTGTTAATAATATGACTGGAGTCATATATTTAATAGCAATTCGAGATGCTTCTAAAGCCATATCGAAACAATGACTTGGTGTTCGAGCAGCCAAAACACATAAAGGTGCTTCACCATTTCTACCAAATACAGCTTGAAGCAAATCTGCTTGTTCTGTTTTTGTAGGCAACCCTGTGCTTGGTCCTCCTCTTTGCACATCAATAACTACCAATGGTAGTTCTGTCATAACTGCAAGACCTAGAGCTTCAGATTTCAGAGAAAGACCAGGACCGCTTGTGCTTGTAATAGCCAAATTACCAGCAAAAGCCGCACCTATTGCAGTTGTTATGCCAGCAATTTCATCTTCTGCTTGAAATGTTTTAACACCAAAATTTTTATATTCACTTAAGTATTGTAAAATTTCTGATGCAGGAGTTATTGGATATGAACCTAAGAAAAGAGGTAATCCACTTTTGATAGAAGCTGTAAGAAATCCCAAAGCAGTTGCTTCATTTCCCGATATATTTCTATAAATACCTGGCAGTAATTTAGCTGGTTGAACAGAAAATCTTGTTGTGAATATTTCTGTGTTATCGCCGAAATCATAGCCAGCTTTTAATGCACGTTCATTTGCTTCAACATATTCAGGCTTTTTAGCAAACTTTTGTCTGATCCAATTTATTGTGGTATCCAAAGGTCTATTAAAAAGCCAATACATTAAACCAAGAGCGAAGAAGTTTTTGGTTCTTGCAACTTCTTTCGGAGTTAATTTTATTCCTTCCAAAGCTCTCGATGTCATTGAAGTTATAGGGACTTGATAGACTTGATATCCACTGAGACTTCCATCTTCTAAAGGATTTGTGGTATAATTAGCAAGGCTAAGATTTTTTTGATCGAAGGAATCTGAATTCACAATAATCATTCCTCCGGGTTTCAACTCTGGAAGATTTTTTTTCAAGGCTGCTGGATTCATAGCAACCAAAACATCAGGTTGATCTCCTGGGGTATGTATATCTTCACTACTAAAATGAAGTTGAAATCCACTTACGCCGTAAATAGTTCCAGCGGGAGCACGAATTTCTGCAGGATAATCAGGTAAAGTGTTCAAGTCATTTCCAACCCAAGCAGTATTATCACTGAACTGAGTTCCTGTTAGTTGCATACCATCGCCAGAGTCACCGGCAAATCTTATTGTAACTTCTCTAAGTTCCAGAAGTTCTTTGTCTTTATCGTTTTCCATAATTCCTCACCAATAAATTATTTATTGCGGTTTCAAAACTAATTAATGCTTGAACAATTAACAATTAAATTATTTAAGCCTTTCATCTTTCAAAAATTTACTAAATTCTTCAGCATTTACAAATCCTGTAATTCTGTGAATTTCATTTAATTTTGAATCAAGTATCAAAACTGTCGGTACGCCAACAATATTATATTTATTTCGTAATTGTTCTACTTCAGGAGAAAGTGATTTTGTCATATCAGCTTTAAGATTCAAAAAGTCTTTTGATAATTCTATAACTTTCTCATCTGAAAAAGTCATAGCATCTAATTCTTTACAAGGAATACACCAATCTGCATAGAAATCAATAATTACTCCTTTTTTTTCTGATGCTTTAACAAGCTCAGAATCTGAGTATTTTATCCAATCAATGGATTTTTTTTCAGATGGAATTAAAGAATAAACTGAAATAATCAATACAATTATAGAAAAAGCTATTTTGAATATCTTAAATCCTTTCACACTATTTGCGGCTTTATCAAAGAAAAGTAGATAAAACGCTGATATTATTCCATATATCGGTAGAATAAAATCAGAATATGGTTTTGGAATTAGATTTAATGCGAAATAAATAGCCATTCCAAGAAGAATAATACCAAAAATATGTTTAACTGCTTCCATCCATAAACCGGCTCTTGGAAGTGATTTGATTTTACCCGAGAAAACTGCTAAGAACAAATATGGAAATCCTAGACCTAAAGAGAGGATAAAAAACATTAAAAATCCAAATAAAGGATCACCTTTTGCAGCAACATAAGTTACAAGCCCGAGAACAAAAGGTCCTATACAAGGTGCAGCAATAATTCCCATAGTTAATCCCATAAAAAAAGATCCATAATAACCAGTTTTAGTAGCACTTGCGCGAGCTACAATTGAATCAGGAAGTTTGAACTCATAAACTCCAAACATACTAAGTGACAATGCAACTAAAATTCCAACGATAACTATTATAACGAAAGGATTTTGTAGTAATGCTCCAAACACCGCACCTGTCAAAGAGGTTATTACTCCAATGAGAGAATAAGTAACTGCCATTCCAAGCACAAACAACAATCCCATCATAAATAATTTAGAAGTCTTGCCTTCGCTTTGTCCACCAAAATAGCCTATCGTGATTGGAATTAAAGGATATACACAAGGAGTTAAATTTAATGCTAAACCACCGAGAAATACGAATATTAAACTCAATAGAATTCCACTTTTCTCTAATTTATTTTGAAGAGAATCTTCATTTGAACCAGCATTTGTAATTAATTGACTTGTATTTAATTTTTGAAAAATATCTTGATTAATTTGATTTATTGGTGTTTGCTTTGTTACAAATTCAATCTCTAAAGTGTCGCTTACTACATTTGGAGCTAAGCAAGAGACATTATTACAGGCTTGATATTCCATATTTATGATTAATGAATGCTTGCCTAAAATCTGCTTATCTGAAAATTTGATTTTAATTGGAATAAAAAAATTACCTTCCCAAACTAAAACAGGATTTTCAGAAAAATTAAATTTATATTCTTTCGCTGGAGGATAAGCAATTTTGATCAATTCAATGTTGTCAACACCACTTATAAAAATACTTGTTGGGACTAAGAATTCATCTTTTGGTGAGTCAGAATTAATGTGCCAATTTTCAGCTATATTTACTTCAACAGCAATTAATAGTTCTGAACCAATTACTGATTTATCTAAAGAAGAATATGATTTAATTTTTATCAGTTCTTCCTGATTAAATGATTGAGAGTGAATTTGTAAATTAAACAGAATTATTAACAAGATAATGTTTGCGAATATTTTCTTCATAATATTTCCAACAATTTTATTTTTATTCTAATTTGATAAATATAACACTTAATTAGTTTCAAGATGTCTTTCAACTTCTCCAGGACTGAACTATAGGATAGCGACGACCATAACCAAATGCTTTCTGCGATACTCTAAGAACTGGTGGTGCCTGTTTTCTCTTAAATTCATTTTGATCAACCATTCTTAATACTTTTCTAACTAATTCTGCATTACCAATTAGTTCACTTATTTCAATTTCTTCTTTATTTTCTTCTAAATACATTCTTAAAATTCTGTCTAAAATATCATAAGGAGGCAGTGTATCTTGATCTTTTTGATTTGGTTTTAATTCAGCAGATGGAGGTTTATTGATTATTTCTTTTGGAATTATTTCTTTTTCTCTGTTGATATATGAAGCTAATCTATAAACATCTGTTTTATAAACATCGCCGATAACAGACAATCCCCCACACATATCTCCGTAAAGAGTTGTATAACCAACAGCGAGTTCTGACTTGTTCCCAGTTGACAATAACAAATTTCCATAACTATTCGAAAAAGCCATTAACATATTGCCACGAATTCTTGCCTGAATATTTTCTTCAGTTATTGAATTATATTCCAATCCAGACTTCTCAAAATTGTATAAAGAACAATCAACAACCTCTTGAATGGAAATAATTTTATATTCAACTCCCAGATTTTCACATAATTTTTTCGAATCTTCTATGCTACCATTACTCGAGTATTTTGAAGGTAGGAGTAAAACTTTTACATTTTCACTTCCCAGAGCTTCGACAGAGATACAAGTTACTAAAGCCGAATCAATTCCTCCGCTTAATCCAAGAACAACTTTATTAAAACCTTCTTTTTGACAATATTCTCTGAGCCCAAAGACAAGTGCATTCAATACTTCTTCTTCAAAAAAAGATTCGCAATTTATGATTTCCTCGTAGTTAGAATTGGTATCGAACAAAATAAAATCTTCCTGATATGATTTACCTAGTTTTACTAATTTCCCTTTCTTATCAAAACACATACTACCACCATCAAAAATCAATTCTGTTTGCCCAGCAACACAACAACAATAAATTAAAGGAAGATTATCATTTCTGCATAAAGATGATAACATATCTTTTCTATTTGTTCTTTTTCCGTATGAATAGGGACTTGCGGAGATATTGATAAGAATTGTTGCTCCTTGTTTGATTAAATCATTTACAGGATCTTTCGTATATCTTCTCTTATACCAATAATCTGCATCATTCCAAATATCCTCACAAATTGAGATTCCTAGCTTTTCACCTTTAAATTCAAAAACTTTTACATCCTTCGCAGGGTCGAAATACCGCATTTCGTCAAAAACATCGTAGTTGGGAATCAAGGTTTTGTGTTGGATGAATTGAATTTTTCCCTCATAACAAAGTAAAGCTGAATTATGTATATCAGTTCCGATATTATCATCATCTTCAGTTATTGCACCAAAAAGAAGTCCGACAGAATTCGTTTGTTGAGCTAATTTGTAGGTGTATTTTTTTACAGCTTCTCTAAACTCTCTTTTTTCAACTAAATCTTGAGGAGGATAGCCTAATAAAAATAATTCAGGAAAAATTACTAAGTCTGCTCCATTTTCAATACCTTTTTTGTAACCGTCAAGAATTTTTTGATAGTTATACTCTAATGCCCCAATAATAGGGTTTAACTGACAAAGAAAAATCTTCATAATTATTTTTTATTGTTTCCATTTAATTGTACAACCAATTGAGTAAGTTTCCGGAAATTGAATTTCTTTTCCACTTAAATATTCATCTAATGCTAATCTCAAGTAGTTATTTTTAACTTTATCTGGTTCCTGCCAATTATCATCTATTTTACCGTAATAAATAAGCTTTTGATTTTCATCGAAAACAAATACCTCTGGAGTATGAGTAGCTCCGAAAGATTTGGCAACCTTCTGAGTTTCATCTCTTAAATAAGGGAAGTTATAATTTTTCTCTTTACTTCTTTTAATCATTTCATCGAATGAATCTTCAGGATAATTCTTATCTTCATTTGAATTAATTGCAACTATTCTAACTCCTTTATCATAATAATCCTTTTGAATAGCAATTATTCTATCCTCGTAGGCTTTTACGTAAGGACAATGATTACAACTAAAAATTACAATCAATGCTTTAATATTTTGAGAAGATTTGAAAAATTCCTCTGATGAAATAAATTTTCCATCGACATTTATTAAATTGAAATGAGGAATTTTATCACCGATTTTAAGTTTTCCTGTTGCCATATTATTTTTTCATTAAAATTATGTATTTATACTATGCACAAAATTAAAATAATTCTAATAATTATTTTCATAAGTGAAATTATAATGGGACAAGAGTACAATTTTGAATGGAGTTTATACTACAATTATGAATACTTTAAAGAAAAATCTCTTACTAATAGATTCTTCAAACATTCAGATATCAAGAAATTAATTAATAATATTCAGTTTCAAAAACTTTTTAGGATTGATACAGTTGGAAATTCATTTGAAGGAAGGGAAATATTTTTAATTACAGTTGGAAGAGGAGCGAAGAAAATTCTATTTTGGTCACAAATGCACGGTGATGAACCGACAGCCACTGCCGCACTTTTTGATATTTTCAACTTTTTCTCAGATTCACTTCATTTTACTGAACTTAAAAGATATATTCTTGAAAAAACCACTCTATATTTTATTCCAATGCTGAATCCTGACGGCGCAGAAAATTTTTCCAGAAGAAATGCGATGCAAATCGACATAAATAGAGATGCGAATCGACTTGAAACTCCTGAAGGAAAAATATTGATGAATGTCTTTGATAGAATTAAACCTGATTTTGGTTTCAACTTACACGATCAATCTCATAGATATTCTGTAGGTAATTCGTTTCGTCAAGCAACAATCTCATTCCTTGCTCCTCCAATAGATGAAGAAAGAAACATAGATTCTGTAAGACTGAATGCTATTAAATTAATTAGTGGACTTTATGAGATGTTGGGTGAATTCATTCCCGGTCACGTTTCTCGTTACAGTGATGAATATGAACCAAGAGCATTTGGAGATACTTTTCAGAAAAAAGGGACAAGCACAATTTTAGTTGAATCTGGAGGTTGGAAAAGCGACCACGAAAAACAATTCATTAGAAAACTAAACTTCATACTCTTGCTTTCAGCCATTAAAAATATTTCTACAGAAGACTATAAATCATTAAATGAAAAAATTTATGATTCTATTCCATTTAATGAAGAAAGATTATATGATTTGATTCTCAGAAATCTAACAGTTTCTAATGGAGAATTTGAATACAAAATTGATTTAGCTATTAACTACAACGAAATTTATGATAATGACAAAAACAATTACTACTATATCAAAGCCACTATTGAAAACATCGGAGACCTTTCAACTTATTATGGAATTGAAGATTATGATTTTAATGGATACAAAATTGAGCCTGGTAAAAATTATGTCAATAATAAAAAAACACTGAAAAAAGACTCAAAATATTTTGAACTTATGAAAAAGGGCTTCACGAATATTTTTATGCCGAACTTTAAAGGAGAAATTTCTAACTTACCTTTCAATATCATTAAGAATAAAAGATTAAATTTCCCTATTTCAGTTGGAAGTAATCCTACTTTCATATTAAAACGAGGTGAAAGAATTGAATATTTGGTAATAAACGGATTTATTCAAAACCTTATTTCAAAAACTTTTTATAATAAAGGAATAGTATTCGAAGACTCAGAATAAAATATTATTTTTGCACTGAGAAAATCTTTTTTAATGCACCCGTAGCTTAATTGGATAGAGCATCTGACTACGGATCAGAAGGTTGAAGGTTCGAGTCCTTCCGGGTGTACTAATAGAAAACTTGCTTTTAATTTCAGTAATAAAATAGTTTTTTGCAAAATCATTTAATCTTCTAAATTCTTCAATTTTGCTATACTCCTGAAATTATTTTAATAATAAATACAGTATAAATTTTTAATAATTTTATTAAATAAATTGTTAACTTTGTAGTTATTATAATAAATCAATCAATTGAAACGATTTAGTAAATGGAATGAAAATATTATTAATAACCGAAGACATTAACATTAAAAATGAATTAAATAAAGTATTCGACGAAAACTCAACTATAAAACTTCTTCGACAAAATTCCTTAGAAAAGATTAAACAGATTCTTCTAAAGAACTCTTTTGATTTAATTATTTCAGACACAAAAATTAATGGTTTGTCGGGGTTTGATGTTCTAAAGTTAAGAAATAAATATCATCAAGAAGTAAAATTTGTTTTTTATTCTAAAGATAAATCATTAAATACAATTAAAAAGGCTTTTAAGAATAATGCAGATGATTATATAATTAAACCAGAATTAAAAAATCTAATCAAGTATATAAATTCTCTTCAAAAAAAAGATAGAGCTTCCAAGAAATTTTCACAAAATATAAATAAGCAAAAAGTTAACATCACTAATTTTAGCGATAACTTCCCCTTAGGAATTTTTCAAACGGACAAATATGGTCGAACAATATACGTTAATCGTGAATGGAGTAAAATCTCAGGTTTATCATCAAATGAAGCTTTGGGTGATGGATGGCTTAAAGCAGTTCATCCTGATGATAGAGAGATACTTATAAAAAATTGGAAAAGTAGAGCCCGTTCAAAAAAAACATCCTCTGCAGTTTATCGATTTCTTCGCCCTGATGGTAATATTGTTTGGGTTCAAGGATTTGCTGCTCCTCAAAAAGATAAAAATGGAAGAATTCTTGGTTATATCGGTAGCATAATCAACATTACTGCTCAAAAGAATATAGTTAATGAAATTGAAGAAAGTAAAAAAAGATTTAGTTTACTTTTTGAGGCATCACCTATCGGAATGATGATTGTTGATAAATCTTTCAACGTTTTGGAAGTTAATGAAGTTTTTACAAAAATTTTTGGTTACTCTAAGAGGGACATAGGGAATATTAGAAATTTTTATAAGATATCTCATTCTGATAAAACCATTCAAAGAGAAATAATATTAAAATGGCAACAAATTCTCGATGAGTTAATTTTTAATCATAATTCAATTACAGTTGAATATCCAGTTATTTGTAAAAACTGTGAAGAGAAAATTATAGAGTCAACTTTTACTTCAACAGATGATTTTATTTTTATAACTTTTTCTGACATAACACAAAAAAAACAAACTGAATTATCACTCTCATCCCGACTTGAAAAGATACAATTGCTCAATCAATTAAGTTTAAATCTTCAAGAGGATTTAGATATAAGAGAGATTATAAAACATAGTTATGAGATTATTCCAAAATTCCTCAAAGTTGATAGAGTTAGCATTTTTGTTTACGAACCTAAAATAGATGGATTAATATCGGAGAAATACATTGGTCAAGAAATTGATAAAAACAATGTTATTTATCAACCCATCAACATCAGTATTTCTGGTAAGTGCTTCAGAGAGGGAGAAATTGTTGTCGTTGAAAATTGTAAAAAGTCTGATTTGATACCTCAAAAGTATGTTAAACAATTAAACCTCAAGTCGTCTGTCGCAATACCATTAAAGGCTTCGGGTAAGAGCATTGGTGTAATAAGATTAGATTTTACTGAGAAATATCACAAATTCTCAGATGAAGAAATTGAATTTTATAAACTTTTAGGTTTACAACTAGGTGCTATAATCAGAAACTCTCAACTTTTCTCCGAGCAAAATGCAATAACAAAGAAATTGAAAGAAAGTAATGAGCGATATTTTCTAACTATTGAAGCAACGGAAGAGGGAATCTGGGATTGGAATGTTATAACCAACGAAGTTTATTTTTCACCTCAATGGAAAAGACAAATTGGGTATGAAGATCACGAATTGAAAAACGCGTTTGAAACTTGGGTTGAACATCTTCATCCAGATGAAAGAGAAGCTCGTATTCAAGCTGTCAAAAACTATCTTCAAAATCCTACTAAATACTTTATTCAAGAATTTCGTTTACGTCATAAAGATGGCTCTTATAGATGGATTCATAACAGGGCTTCATCACTGCTGGATGATAAAGGCAATGTAATTAGAATGTTCGGTGCTCATACTGATATCACAGAAAAAAAGATTGCTGAATCAAAAATTATCGAAAGTGAAAAACAATTCAGGACTTTATTTGAAAGAGCAGCAGACGCTATTTTAATAGCAGATATTGAAACAGGTAAAATTCTCGATGCTAATTTTGCTGCTTGTAATTTATTAAATAAAACAAAAGAACAAATTATAGGACTACATCAGTCAGAGTTACATCCACCTGAAATTTCTGAATCAATTAAGGAAATATTTCAAGATCATATCAAACAAACTGAAATTGAAGGCACTTCCAAGCCTGTTGAAACTCTTGTTCAAAGAAGTGACGGGTCAACTGTTGAAGTAGAGATTTTAGCTTCACAAATAAATTATAAAGATAAAAAGTGCTTATTAGGCTTATTCAGAGATATTTCCTTAAGAAAAAAAGCGGAAAAAGAAATCAGAGAAAGTGAAAGGAAATTACGCTCGCTTATTGAAACTACAATTGAAGGTATTTGCACAACAGATGCAAATGACATTATTACTTATGTAAATCCCGTTTTTTCAAAACTCCTCAAATACGAAACTGATGAATTAATAGGAAAAAATTTCAAAGATTTAATCTCACCGAGTGATTTGAAAAATTATTGCTCACAACAAGAGCTTAGAAAAAGTGGCCAATCTGCGGTTTATGAGATAAGTCTAATAAACAAAGATAAAGAAGTCTTATGGTTTATAATTTCAGCTACTCCAGTTTTTGATGAAAACGGAAATTTTACTGGTTCATTTGGGATGTTTACTAACATTACTGAGAAAAAGCTTGTTGAAGAGGCTATTAAACATTCTGAGCAAAGATTCAGATCTATTTGGGAAAACTCATTTGATGCAATGCGACTCGCTAATTCAAATGGAATTATCATAGATGTTAACGATGCATTTTGTAGACTATTTAATAAATCAAAAGATGAAATAATTGGAATTATTTTCTACAATCTTTACAAAGATGTAGATATTGATTCATATTTGAAAAAGTTCAAAGAGAATTTCAAAAATAATTCTATTAACTCGTTACTCGAAGCTAAAATTGTAACCTGGAATGATGAAGTCAAATGGGTATCATTGTCTAATTCATTCATCTATGATTCGAATGGAGAAAAATTATTACTGAGTATTTTTAGAGACATTACAAAAAATAAACTTGCCGAAGAAGAGATTAAAAAACTTTACCGTGGAATTGAGCATTCACCTGTTTCAATATTAATAACAGATACTGAAGGTGTTATTGAATATGTAAATCCAAAGTTTTGTGAGGTTTCTGGTTATAGTTTATCAGAAGTTCTCGGTATGAAACCTTCCTTATTAAAATCAGGATTGATGGAAAAAAGTTTTTATAAAAATCTATGGGAGACTATTACTAGTGGAAATGTATGGCAAGGTGAATTTTTGAACAAAAGAAAAAATGGTGATTTATTTTGGGAATCCGCTCTTATAGCACCAGTAACCGATGAAGAAGGTAAAATCATTAATTATATTGGAATTAAAGAAGACATAACAGAAAAGAAGATGCTATTTGAGCAATTGATTTTAGCAAAAGAAAAAGCTGAAGAATCCAACAGACTTAAATCAAACTTTCTTGCAAATATGAGTCACGAGCTAAGAACTCCTCTTAATGGGATTTTAGGTTACGCTGAAATACTTAAAGAAGATTCAAATGATCCAATTATTAAAGATTATGCAAGTATCATTTTCAGAAGTGGTAGAAGATTATTAGAAACTTTGAATTTAATTCTTGATTATTCAAAAATTGAATCTGAAAAAGTTGAAGCAAAATTTGAATATCAGAACATTCAATTTTTATTGAAAGAAATTTATAAACTTCATTTACCTAATGCATTAAAGAAGAAATTAGATTTTAATTTTGAATCAGAATTTGAAGAAGTTTTAATCAAGACTGATGTTCAGATATTTAATTCAATTTTCAATAATTTAGTTAATAATGCGATCAAGTTTACTGAAAAAGGAAGCGTTTCTATAAAATTGAAAAAATCAATTCATAACGAACAAAATTGTGTTTGTATTATTGTTGAGGATACGGGAATAGGAATAAGTAAAGAACAGCAATCAATTATATGGGAACCATTTAGACAGCTCAGTGAAGGAAAGTCAAGAAGTCACGAAGGAACAGGATTAGGTTTAGCGATTGTAAAAAATTATGTTAAAACTTTAAATGGAGAAATTGAACTTGAAAGTGATTTAGGCAAAGGTTCAAAATTTTCAATATATTTTCCTTTTTAAAAAATGTCATATAACACTTTACACTTGAACCTGAACTTGAACTTTAACTTTAACTTGAATTTGAACTTGAACCTGAACTTGAACTTCAATTACCCTTTTTCATCATTACCTTCATTCACAATATATTACAATCAAAAAAAATTAAAACAATGAACTTTATTTCTGTATTATTTATTGGAGATATTATTGGTAATCCAGGGCTTGAATTCACTCAAACTTTTTTACCTAGCCTTATTCAAAAATATAAACCAGATTTAGTGATAGCTAATGGTGAAAATATTTCTGATGGAAAAGGTTGCACAGAAAAAGAGGCAAAAATTTTATTTGAACTTGGAGTGAAGGTTATAACTGGAGGAAATCATACTTGGGATAAACATCAATCTCAAGAATATCTAAAACAAGATAATAGATCTCTAAGACCATTAAATTATCCTAAAGGCACTCACGGAAACGGTTACATCGTTTTGGAAGTTAAGAACACAAAAGTTGCTGTTGTAAATCTACAAGGTAGAACTTTTATGACAGCTATAGATTGTCCTTTCAGAACGGCTGAATGGGTAATATCAAAACTCAAAAATGAAACTAAGATCATTATAATTGATTTTCACGCTGAAGCAACAGCTGAAAAAATGGCTTTGGCAAATTTCCTTGATGGAAAAGTAAGCTGTATTATTGGGACTCATACTCATATTCAAACTTCAGATGAAAGAATATTGCCTAATGGAACTGGTTATATTACTGATGTTGGAATGACAGGACCTTATGACTCTGTAATAGGTATGAAAACACAAGCTGCATTAAATAGGTTTTTATATCAAACACCTCAGAAATATGAGACAGCAAAAGATGAAGTTCATCTGAGCGGAGTTTATTTTACTGTTGATATTCAATCTGGAAAAACTATAAGCATCGAGCGAATATTTTTCCCTGAATTTGAAAAAACTAAAAATTATCAAAATGTTGAAATATCTTCTACAAATAGATGATAAGTATTTTAACTTAAATTTTTCACGGCTCTTATTTTATAAAATTAACAAAAGAGAGTCTCTTAATTGTAAAAAGAAAGTCGAATAAATTTCAAATGATAATTTTATTTCTTTACTAAATTTTATGAAAATAATTTAAGATCATTTAAAAGAATAAAACTCATAAATAATTATCAAGACGCAGCGATCAAAACTCTTAAATATTAACTATAAAATACACAATTCAAATTATTAAAGGCTTTTTATGCAAATTATTGATGGGAAAAAAGTTGCATCAGAAATAAAAAATGAATTAAAAATTCAAATTGATGAATTAAAAAAATCTGGGAAAAATGTTCCTGGTCTTGTCGCAATTTTAGTTGGAGATAATCCAGCCTCTCATATTTATGTTTCAAGTAAAAGCAAAGCCTGTCAGGAAATTGGAATGCGCTCAGTAGTCGAGAAGCTGAGTTCAAGTATATCGCAGAATGATTTAATTGAATTAATAAATAAATACAATCAAGATGAAAACTATCACGGAATATTAGTTCAGTTGCCCTTACCAAAGCATATTGATGAAGAAAAAATCATAGAATCAATATCCCCTCAAAAAGATGTTGATGGATTTCATCCAATTAGTGTAGGAAATCTTTTGATTGGTAAAGATACTTTTGTTTCTTGTACTCCAGCAGGAATTCAAGAATTACTAAAACGATATAACATCAATACTCAAGGTAAGCACGTTGTTGTTGTTGGTAGGAGTAACATCGTCGGTAAACCTGTTGCAAACTTGTTATTACAAAAAAATCAATATGCGAATGCAATTGTAACAGTATGCCATTCTGCTGCGAATGATTTGTCATTTTACACTCGTCAAGCAGACATTTTAATTGCAGCTATTGGTAAGGCTGAAATGATAAAAGCAGATATGGTAAAAGAAGGAGTTGTTGTTATTGATGTTGGTATAAACAGAATTGAAGACCCATCTAATAAAAAAGGTTATAAAATTGTTGGAGATGTTTCATTTGATGAAGTTTCAAAAAAGGCATCTTACATTACCCCCGTTCCCGGAGGAGTTGGCCCTATGACAATTGCAATGCTTTTAAACAATACATTCAAAGCCTACAAAAAATTGGGAGGATGGAATTGAAATACACAGATTTTATATCTGATGAAAAAATAAAACAGATATTTGAAGAAGCAAATCAAACTTTAAATCAAATAAAGCCAATTGAATTGAATAATGAAGAATTAGCAAAACGAATTGATCATACCTTATTAAAACCAGATGCAAAATTAGTTGATATTAATAATCTTTGTAGCGAAGCTATTGAATTTAGATTTTATTCAGTTTGTGTTAATCCTGTTTATGTTAGTTATTGTTTCGACATATTAAAATCAACAGATGTCAAAGTTTGCAGTGTTATTGGTTTCCCACTTGGAGCAAATAAAACAGATATAAAAATAAAAGAAGCTGAAAACGCTATACAAGATGGTGCCGAAGAATTAGATATGGTTATTAACATAGGTAAACTAAAATCATCTGAATTTGAATATGTATTTGAAGAAATTAAATCACTTGCTGAATTATCAAAAAAATTTCTTGTAAAACTTAAAGTCATAATTGAAACTTGTCTTCTCACTGATCAAGAGAAAATTATTGCATCTTCATTATGTAAAAAAGCAGGAGCTGATTTCGTTAAAACTTCAACTGGATTTTCAACTGGCGGAGCTAATATCTTCGATGTTTTATTAATGAAACTAGCTGCAGATGGACTTGAGATAAAAGCAAGTGGTGGAATAAAATCTAAATTAGATGCTTTTAGATTCATTGCTGCCGGTGCTACTAGACTGGGAACGAGTAGTGGAGTAAAAATAATTAAGGATGAGTTAGCAAACTCGAGTTACTAAATGGTTATTGATTTAATTATTAAAAAAGAATTGGATGGCTTCTCTGCAAGGGTTCCTTCAATTAAAGGTTGGGAAACTTGGGCAGAAAACGAAGACAAAGCAATTGATAAAATACTTGATATGACAGAATTTTATCTGAAAATTCCCAAAAACAAAGTTCTCGTTGACAAAGCTCGAAAAGAAGATGACGAAATAATTTATAAACTAGTATTTGATAAAAATGTTTTATGACAAGATTTGTCTCCGAAAAAAGATTAAATAAAATTAAATCTGTTCTCTCCGCAAGACAATTTGACCTAACATTAGTAATTGAAAATATTCACGACCCTCATAATGTCAGCGCAATTCTTAGAACTTGTGATGCAGTAGGTATTTATAAAATTCATCTTGTTTATACAATCGAGAAATTTCCAAAACTTGGTCGCAAATCATCTGCTTCTGCCGTTAAATGGATTGAGAAAGAAAAACACAAGGATATTAAAATTTGCTACGAAAATCTGAGGCAAGAAGGTTTTGAGATCTATGCTTCAACCTTAAATTCAGATTCTTCAAGTTTATATGAACTCGACCTTACCAAAAAAGTTGCGATCGTATTAGGAAACGAACATCGTGGAGTATCCAAAGAAGCATCAGAACTTGCTGATAAAAGATTTATCATCCCAATGAAAGGAATGGTTCAAAGTCTAAATGTTTCAGTTGCTGCGGCAATAACGTTATATGAAGCCTTTAGACAGCGTTTGAGTAAAGGTTTTTATAATAGAACTTTATTGAATGAAGAAGAATTTAATTTACTGTTAGAGAAGTGGTGTAAAAGGTGATGTTGAAGTTAGAAAAAATTAAAAAAGTCAATGGAGAGTTATCATTCAAGGGTGACAAATCTATATCTCACAGAGCAATTTTCTTTTCATCAATGGCTAATGGAATTTCGATAATTAAAAATTTATCTGATTGTGAAGATGTAAATTCAACAATTGAAGCTTTCAAACTACTTGGCGCTGAATTCGAATCAACCAAGGAAGAAATGATTGTAAAAGGAATTGGTAAGGAAAATTTTAAGAAACCTCACAAAGAAATTTATTGTGGTAACTCAGGAACAACAGCAAGACTAATTAGTGGAATTCTCGCAAATCAAAAATTTGAATCTACTTTAACAGGTGATTCTTCCCTTTCTTCCCGACCAATGAGAAGAATTATTGAACCATTAGAAATGATGGGAGCAAAAATTTATCATAATGAATTCAAACTGCCTTTGACTTTCTATCCATCAAGCAAATTATCAGCAATAAAATATGAATTAAAAATTCCAAGTGCTCAAGTTAAATCAGCAGTCTTAATTTCAGGATTATTCATTGATGAAATAACATCAGTAGTTGAAAAAACTACAACTCGTGATCATACTGAACGAATGTTAAATTTAAGTTTTGAATTATATGAAGACAAAAAAGTAATTCAAAGCTCATCAAAAAATTATCCAGTAAGTCAAGATTATTTTATTCCTGGTGATATTTCATCTGCTGCATTTTTTATTGTTCTTTGTTTAATTTCAGAAAATTCTCGTTTAATCATAAAAAATGTTTCTATTAATCCAACTCGAATCGGATTTGTTGAAATTTTGAAAATGATGAATGCAAACATTTCAATTGAAGAGTTTGGAAAGTCAAATAATGAACCTTATGGTAACATCGTAATCAAATCATCTCAATTAAAGAATGTTGAGATTTCTCCTGAAATAATTCCAAACATTATAGACGAAATTCCAATTTTATCTTTAGCTGGTGTTTTTGCAAAGGGCGATTTTACAATAAGAAACTGTAAAGAACTTCGTTATAAAGAAACTGATAGAATTTCAGCTCTTTGTTATAACTATAAATTATTAGGTTTAGATGTATATGAATACGAAGACGGTTTTACTATTTCAGGTTCAATAAAAAATCAATTTGCAAACTTCAAATCTTTTGATGACCATAGAATAGCAATGACATTTTCGATATGTTCATTGTTATTAGGGAATGGAGGTTCAATAGACAATCCAGAGTGTGTTAGAATTTCAAACCCGAATTTTTTCAATCAACTAAAAAGTATAATTGAGAATTAAATCAAACATAAAATCAAGCAATCATTCATTCAATTAATCAATTATTCATTCAATCATAACAAAATTATTTTATGCTCAAAATCCTGTATGTTAATTTCTTCAAATATTCGATCAATTATTTCAGGGCCATATTTATTGTAAAAGTAAATGAAGTTAATTTCTCTTTCCTGAAGGTTTTGATTTGGATAAAGTAGATTGCTCAATTTTTTAAGTTGTTTGATGACAGTTTCAAATTTGGTTTCTTGTAAC
Source organism: Ignavibacterium sp. (assembly GCA_025056745.1). Lineage (GTDB taxonomy): Bacteria > Bacteroidota > Ignavibacteria > Ignavibacteriales > Ignavibacteriaceae > Ignavibacterium. The sequence continues at coordinate 9,552 of JANWVQ010000124.1, read as the reverse complement.
TTCTTTGATTTGTTCTGTAAATCATTAAGCAAATGAGAAACCCGCTCTTTATACTTATTAACTGAATCTGATAAAGTTTTATCTATTCTAAAAAGCTCTTGTTTTATATCGTCGAATACAATCTCAATTTTTTTATTACTTTCATTAAAAACATCATCAATATTAATTTCTGATAAAACTTTAAACACTTTATACTTTAAGTGTTCTTCTCCGAAAAAAATATCTTTAATATCTAAATTGTATTTCTCAATAAAATTCGTCAAATGTTTTTCTAAAATTGTTGCCGATGCTCTTGGATATATTATTGGAGGGACTAAATTGAAGAACTCATATAAAGAATTAACTTGTGCAAAGTATGAAATCTCACTAGGTCCTGCTATGTAAAAAGCAGTATTGAACAAATAATCTTGTGTAATCGGTCTTAGTAAAACATTAGGACTAAATCTCTCCGGATGATTTTCAATTTCGCTTAATATCTCTTCAAAAGTGAATTGTTTTCTTTTCCTTTTAAGCTTGAAAAAATTTTCATCTGGCTCAATTGAATATCTGTTATTATCTAAAGTATAAAATAAATTAACAGGTTTAATTTTAACCTGAGCGTGATATCTTTCTTCCAATGCTGCACTTACAGAGACAAGTTTTTGAGTATGTTCTCTGAAATTTTTTATTTCATTAAAAAAAATTGGCTTCAATAAATTTTTGACTCTAGCATCTTGAGGATCAAATATTATCAATCCATATTTGTCAAAAAAATCGAACAGTAAATCTCGGAATGCTTGTTTGAAAGTTTTGCCAACTGTATAAATACTCTTAAGCTTTTCTAATAATTTGGATTTGAATTCTGTGTTTCTTAATTCCGATTCTAACTTGGAGTAAACATTATTTATTGCCTCATCAAAAACAATCGTTCCAACACTTTCTCTTAGTTCCTCCTCTTGATTAATTTCCTTATAAAATATTGAAATAAGATTGTTTGAATCATTTAGAACATTTATCGAATTGACTTCTTCAAAATCGTGATCATCACTTTCCATCCAAAAAAGTGGAACGAAATAATAATCATCGTATCTCTCATTTAGTAAGGATGAAAGTTTAATTGCAGTTATTATCTTATAAAAAGTATAAAGAGGACCGCCAAAGATACCTAATTGCTGGCCAGTAATTACAAATAAAGTTTTTTTATCATCAAGAATTTCTAAATTTCTTGAGGTTTTATTTGAAAGATTTTCAAAACAAGAATATTGCTCTAAAATGATTTTTTTTAATAATGATCTATTTGGATTTTCTCTTTCAAATATTTTCCTAAATATATCTGAATATTGATCCTTTTTTCGAAAATTATAGAAATAAAAAGAACTTACATTTTCAAATTCATACAGATAATCTAAGAACAGATTCTGATGATTTGGGATTTCAGCAAAATTGATGTTCATTTCTTCCTTTTTATTGAAAATTTACATTCAAATGTAATTATTTATAAGTTTCATATCAATTGGTTCTCTATTTCAAAAATGCTCCTTAGCACAGGTTCGAAATAAGAAACAATATCTTTAATTTTGAATTGTAATAATTAAATTTTAGGTAGTTTATGTCACCATCAGAAATTCCTCAAACAATTCCTATCAATTCCCAAGTCGTAGATAAGTTATTAAATGAAAATAGAATTACAGATTTAAGTTTAGCATCAATAAGAGAAATTAAAAAGTTAGTTGATGACATCGAACGAGAGACAAATATTAAGTTTGTAAGAATGGAGATGGGTATCCCAGGGCTTCCTGCTTCAAAAATAGGAATTGATGCTGAAATAAAAGCATTAAAAAATGGTGTTGCTTCGATTTATCCAGATATTTATGGAATCCAGCCTTTGAAAAATGAAACATCAAGATTTGTAAAATTATTTTTAGATGTTGATGTTAGTCCAGAATCTTGTGTTCCAACAACAGGTTCAACAATGGGAAGTTTTGCTGCTTTTTTGATTTTGGGAAGATTTCATAAACAAAAAGATACAATTCTTTTAATCAATCCCGGCTTCCCCGTTCATTATCAACAGCTTAGAATTTTAGATATAAAAAATGAGTCATTTGATGTTTATGATTTCAGAGGTGAGAAATTGCGGGCAAAGTTGGAATCATATTTTGAAAAAGGAAATATTGCAGGAGTTTTATATTCAAATCCAAACAATCCTTCCTGGATTTGTTTCACTGAAAATGAATTGAAAATTATTGGAGAGTTATGTACAAAATATGATGTTATCCCAATTGAGGATCTTGCTTATTTCGCAATGGATTTTAGAAAGGATCTTTCAAAACCGGGGCAACCTCCATTTCAAGCAACTGTAGCAAAGTACACAGAGCATTTCATTTTAACGATTTCAAGCTCTAAAGCTTTCAGTTATGCTGGTCAAAGAATTGCAATGCTTGTTCTTTCCGACAAATTATTTTCCCGTAAATATGATAACCTCAAAAAATATTATTTGACTGAATACTTTGGACACGCGCTTGTTTATGGGAATTTATATGCAATATCTGCAGGAATAACTCACTCTACCCAATATGCATTAGCTGAGATCTTAAAAGCTGTCAATGATGGAAATTATAACTTCGTCGAAGAGGTAAGAGAATACGGTGTGAAAGCTAAAATTATGAAAGAGCTTTTCATAAAAAACGGTTTTAGGATTGTTTATGATAAAGATGAAGATGAACCTATTGCAGATGGTTTCTACTTCACGATTTCATATCCTGGGATGAACAGTGATGAATTATTAAGGAAGTTACTTCTTTATGGGATTAGCGCAATCTCTTTAAGAATAACAGCAAGCGAAAGAATTGAAGGTATTCGTTCTTGCGTATCATTAGTCAAAAGAGAACAATTTAAAGATTTGGAAGAAAGACTTTCAAAGTTTAGAGAGGATCATTCAATTAAATAAAATAATTATTACCACAAAGACACTAAGAAACTTTGTGTCTTCGTGTCTTTGTGGCATTTAATTTTTAAGTCAGTCTAATTTTCAACTCAACAATATTACCAGAATTTATTTTATAGTTTATAAACATCGAATAAACTAGTTCCCCTATTTCTGAGGGTTTTATCCATTCTTCAAAATTAGCGTTGCTCATCCATTGTCTATTAGCATTAGTATCAATTATGTAAGGAGCAATACCAAAAACTGAAAGATTAATTGCAACACCTTCAATTGACAGACATTTTATAAGATAAGAAAGTGCTGCCTTAGAAACTCCATAAGCGAATTTGTTCTCGGAGGGATAATTTGCTGTGTACGCAGAAGTAAAACCACTTACTCCAAACTTTGCTTGTTTTACTAATTGTGAAAATTTCTTTGCAATATTAAAATTTGTTTTCAGATTCATACTTAACATTTTTTCCAATTCATTCAATCTTGTTTCCCAAATCGGGACTCCACCCCAAAAACCTCCAATTGTTGAAAATAGATAAAGTTCTGTTTCTTTATCAACTTTTATTTCCTCAAAAGCTTTCTCAACATTTTCTTCGTATGCCAAATCTGATATAATAATTTGTTTTGAGCTCGAATAATTTTTATCAAAATTAAAGTCGAATAAAAAAGATTCATCAAAATTTTTCTGGATTAAAACTTCTGTAATTCCTTTACCCAATTCTCCATTGGCACCAAAGATTAAAAGAACTTTTTTCATTTATTCCTCTTATTTATTTTGAATTTTGCTACTACAGGAAAGTGATCACTGTAACCACCTAAATATCTATTCCCTCCATAAGTTGGAAATGGTGCACCCTTAAATTTACCACTGCGTGTTAAAAGAAATTCTGGTTGATAAACTTCGAAAGAATTACATATATATGTTATTCGATTTCCAATTAATAAATCTCTCGACACAATTATTTGATCAAGCATATTCCAATCATCCTGATATTTGAACGAGCCGAATCCTTCACTAAATTTCTGATAAGATAAATTAAACAAATCAGTTTCATCATCAACTTCTGTCAATCTAACTTCATCTTCAACATTACATACGAGAGGTTTTGCTTTCAAATTTTCTAAAATTGAGAGATTGTTTGGTTCATCATTAAAATCACCAACGATAAATATTTTAGCCGAAGGTTTTTGATAAAGAATTTTTTCAACTCTCGCACGTAAAGTCTTGGCTGCTGTAATTCTATTTGGCTCCGATTCTTCCTGACCACCACGTCGTGAAGGCCAATGATTTACAAAGAAATAAATTGTATCAACTTTATTAAACAACAACGCAGCACCTAAAATCAATCTAGTTCTACTATTGCCAGATAGTTTAACTGTATCTGTAAAAATTTCTAAAAGCTTAAACTTATTTTCCTTAAACATTAGTCCTGTTTGAATTCCTCGGCCATCGGGAGAGTTTGGAGAAATTGATTTATACTTTAAATCCGATAGAAATTGATTACTCATCGAATCAAGCAAAAATTCGTGTTCGACTTCACACACACCGATGATATCAGGACCTTTATCATCATTCATTGAACGAATAACTCGAGCCATATTAAACATCTTTCTTTCAAGTCTTTCCTTATTCCATTCTTTTGGTGAATTTGGTAAAAATTCTGAATCATCGGTTAATGGATCATCCTCTGTATCAAATAGATTTTCAAGATTGTAAAAAGCTATATAGAGAATTGTGTCTTTAGGGATAGAAAAAACTTTTAGATTAAATATCAATAAAAGAGAAAGAATGTAGAATTTCATAAAAATTCCTTAATTATTTATAAAAATGTTCAAATATTTTAATGTCATATCAGAAAAATACAAAAAAGCCTTTAATTAAATTTTAATGCATTTTTAGTAATTTTCGATAAATAAAAACAAGGAGTATTATGATACTAAAAGACAAAATTCTAATTGACCTTCAACAATTGGGGATCAAAAACATCAGGGAAGTTTATTACAACAATTCAACTCCAGCTTTATATGAGCAAATCATTCGACGAAGAGAAGGACTTTTAGCTGAAAACGGTCCTATTGTAGTTAGAACAGGTCATCACACTGGAAGAAGTCCTAATGATAAATTTATAGTTAAAGAACCAAGCAGTGAACAGTTCGTTTGGTGGGGCAAAGTAAATAAAGCAATTTCTGAAGAATGTTTTGATAAATTATTTATGAAAATGAGAGCATACATTCAAGGAAAAGATATATATGTCGAAGATTGTTATGTGAGTGCTGACCCTGAACATAAAATTGGTGTTCGTGTAATTACAGAAAATGCCTGGCATTCTTTGTTTGCAAGAAATATGTTTAGAAGATATAACTCATTTGAAGAATTGGAACAGCACAAAACAGATTTCACCATCATCCAAATGCCCAATTTCCACGCTGAAAAAGAAGTTGATTGCACTAATTCTGAAGTTTTTATTGTATTACATTTTGGAAGAAGATTAATCTTAATTGGTGGGACAAGTTATGCTGGCGAAATTAAGAAATCAATTTTTACTGTGATGAATTATTTGATGCCAATTAAACACGTTATGTCGATGCATTGCTCTGCTAATCAAGGAAAGGATGGTGATGTAGCTTTATTCTTTGGTTTGAGTGGAACCGGGAAAACTACTCTCTCAGCTGACCCAAACAGAAAACTTATTGGAGATGATGAACACGGTTGGAGTGACAATGGTATATTCAATTATGAAGGTGGATGTTATGCAAAAGTAATTCGTCTTTCAAAAGAAGCTGAACCAGAGATTTATGAATGCACAAAAAAATTTGGGACTATTTTAGAAAACGTTCAAATTGATTCAGATACAAGAATTGTAAATCTTGATGATGATACTTTTACAGAAAATACAAGAGCAGCCTATCCAATAACGCATCTTGATAATATTGTTGAATCAGGAATTGGTGGACACCCTAAAAACATTATTATGCTTACTGCTGATGCTTATGGGATACTTCCTCCGATTTCAAAACTTTCCATTGAACAAGCAATGTATCATTTCATCTCTGGCTATACTGCGAAAGTTGCTGGCACTGAAAAGGGTGTTACAGAACCTAAAGCAACTTTCTCAACTTGTTTCGGCGCTCCTTTTATGGTTCATCACCCAAGCGTATATGCAAGATTATTGGGAGATAGAATTAAAAAACATAATGTTAAATGTTGGTTAGTGAATACAGGGTGGACTGGAGGTCCTTATGGAATTGGTAAACGAATTCAAATAAAATATACAAGAGCAATGCTCACTGCAGCGTTAGAAGGAAAATTAGATAATGTTGAATACGAAAAAGAACCTTATTTCAATTTGATGATTCCAAAAGAATGTCCTGGTGTTCCCTCAGAAATTCTTAATCCAAAAAATACCTGGTCAGATAAAAATGCTTATGATGAAGGTGCTAAAAGATTAGCCAATATGTTCATCGAAAATTTCAAAGAATATGAATCTTCCGCAGATGAAAGTATTAAAAACGCAGGACCTAATAAATTTTAATCTTTATTAAAATCTTTTTGAATTGTCAGTTCATTTAATTTGTTGTTAAGTGAACTGACATTTTTATTTTAATAAAAAAGATTTATGAAATACTTGATAGTTTTCTTTATAGTATTTTTTTCTTTTGCTAAAATTAGTAGTAGCCAAACCAAACACTCATATTCGCTTGAAGATGCTTTCCCAAATTTAAAGTTTTCATATCCTGTTGACTTTCAGTCTCCAAAAGATGGAACAAATCGCATTTTTGTAGTTGAACAAGAAGGAAGAATAATTTTATTTCAAAATGATAGGAATACAAAATCAAAAAAGGTTTTCCTTGACATAACTGATAGAGTCGCTTTTGGTGGAGAAATGGGTTTACTTGGTTTAGCCTTTCATCCAAAATTTTCATTCAACGGCTATTTTTATGTTAATTATACTACCAACAAACCAAGAAGAACAATTATATCACGATTCAAAGTTTCTTCAAATAATCCAGATTTAGCTGATAAAAATTCAGAATTGATTTTAATGTCTTTTGAGCAACCTTATTCAAATCATAATGGTGGATGTATTGCATTTGGGCCTGATGGATATTTATACATTGCTACTGGTGATGGTGGTTCAGCAGGTGACCCAGAAAATAACTCACAAAATAAAACAAATTTACTTGGGAAAATTTTAAGGATAGATGTTGATAATCCTAAAAATCAACTTAACTATGGAATTCCTTCAGATAATCCCTTTGCTTCTATTAACGATAAGAGCATTCGCAAAGAAATTTTCGCTTATGGTTTAAGAAATCCTTGGAAGTTTAGTTTTGATCCTGTAACAAAAAATATCTGGTGTGCTGATGTCGGTCAGAATAAGTGGGAAGAAATAAATATAATTAAATCTGGTGGTAATTACGGTTGGCGATGTTTTGAAGGAAACCATTCTTACAACATAGATGGTTGTAAAGGCTCTTATATTTTTCCAATTTTTGAATACTCTCACAAAGAAGGTATATCAATAACTGGTGGTTTTGTTTACAGAGGTAAAAAGTTTCCTGAGCTTTATGGAAAATACATCTACGGGGATTTTGGCTCAAAAAAAATCTGGGCTCTTGAATATGATGGAAAGAACAAAACAACGAATACATTCTTAACAACTTCTCCTCAATCAATAAGCTCCTTTGGAGTTGATGATGAAAATGAATTATATATTATCGGTTATGAAGGAACAATTTACAGATTCAAGAAAAACTCCAAGTAAATATTAATTTTCATACGAAATCTAAAATTCAATCGTTCTAATACCATTATCTAATTTTTCATTATTATTGCCAACTAAAATCAACTAATTCGGAAATATGAAGTTCAATAGAAAAAATTTATCTGATTTTCAATTATTGGAATTTTATAAAAATCTCATTACCTCACGTTTGTTTGAAGAGTTAATGATAAATCAAATTCGACTAGGGAAAATTTCGAAATGGTTTTCAGGAATTGGACAAGAAGCAATATCTGTTGGTTCAACAATGGCATTGAATGAGGATGATTATATTTTGACTATGCATAGAAATCTCGGAGTATTTATATCGAGAAAAGTACCTTTAGAAAAGTTATTTGATCAAATTCAAGGTAAACACAGTGGATTTACAAAAGGTCGAGATAGATCATTTCATTTTGGAACTAAAGAACATCACATTGTAGGGATGATCTCTCATCTTGGCACTCAAAATGGAGTCGCAGATGGAATTGCACTTTACGATTTGTTACATAATAACAAAAAAGTTACCCTCGTATTCACAGGAGAAGGTGCAACCAGTGAAGGTGAATTCCACGAAGCAGTCAATCTTGCAGCTGTTTGGAATTTACCAGTGATATTCTTAATAGAAAATAATGGATATGGATTATCAACACCAGTTCACGAACAATTTAAATGTAAAAGGCTCTCTGATAAAGGTATTGGTTATGGTATAAAAGCATTGACTATTGATGGAAATAATGTTTTAGAAGTTTATCATACTGTAAAAGAATTTTCAGAATTAATGAGGAAAGAACCTCAACCAGTTTTAATCGAAGCAATTTCATTTAGAATGCACGGACACGAAGAAGCATCGGGGACAAAATATATCCCAAAACATTTGATATTGGATTGGTCGAAAAAAGATCCAATTGATAATTTTGAAAAATTCCTTATCGAAGAAAAAATTCTAAACGAAGAGAAAATAAAACAAATAAGAAAAGAAATTAATCACACACTTAATGAAAACTGGACGAAATCTTTAAGTAATCCTCACAAGTTAAACTCTGTTGAAGAAGAACTTAGAGATGTTTACGCTCCATTTTATTTTATTGAAACAAAACCTAAATCAGAAATTAAATCAGATAAAAGGTTTGTTGATGCAATCTCAGATGCACTTCGACTCGCGATGAGAAAATATCCCGATTTGATAATTATGGGACAAGATATTGCTGAATATGGAGGAGTATTCAAAGTTACACAAGGTTTCGTGGATGAATTTGGAAAGCAAAGAGTCAGAAACACACCTATCTCAGAAGCAGCTACTGTAGGTGCATCTTTGGGATATTCAATTGCAGGAGGCAAATCTGTTGTTGAAATGCAATTCGCAGATTTTATCTCAGCTGGATTTACTCAAGTGATAAATAACTTAGCAAAAATTCATTATCGTTGGGGACAAAATGCTGATGTTGTAATCAGAATGCCAACTGGAGCTGGAGTGAGTGCAGGTCCTTTTCACTCACAGTCCAATGAAGCTTGGTTTTTTCATACACCCGGATTAAAAATTGTCTATCCATCAAATTCATATGATGCAAAAGGTTTATTACTATCATCAATTGAAGATCCGAATCCAGTGATGTTTTTCGAACATAAAGCATTATACCGCTCTGTTGGTGAAATCATTCCTGATGATTATTACACAATTCCAATCGGCAAAGGAAAAATTGTCTCTGAAGGCGATGATATATGCATTATAACTTATGGAATGGGAGTTCATTGGGCTTTGAAATCTATAAAGCAATTTCCAGATTTCTCATTTCAAATTGTTGATTTAAGAAGTCTATTACCTTGGGATAAAGAACTTGTTACAGATTCAGTTATTAAAACAAATAAAGTTCT
>JANWVQ010000062.1 GCA_025056745.1 Ignavibacterium sp. | reverse complement strand
TTTTAAAGGTTTTTTCAGCAGTAATTCTTTCCTCAAGAGCCATCCTTCCGTGAATTACATTTACACTATAATTCCAGCTTTTTATTTTCTCGTATAAATAATCAAGCGTGTCCTTTGATTCAGTAAATATTATAATCTTCTTGTTACTTTCGGATTCACTTAAAGTGAATAGTTCTTTTAATGCTTTTTTTAATTGTCGAAGTTTAGTTTCTTCTTCGTTGTTTATTATATCCTTTGCTATTTCTATCAGATTATCTATTGTTTGAATCTCATTTTCCAGTTCTTCTTGGTTTTCAGCGATACTAATTGCCTCCCAATTTTCTTCCTCTTTCCAACGCTCCTCTTCAGATAACTCTTCGTATTCATCTAAATCAATTTCATTGATTTTATCTTCTTTTTTTCTGAAGTTTTCTAATAAAGATTTCAACCTTTCCCTTCGTCTTTCGAGAGATTTAAGTAATGCGTAGATGCTTGAAGCAAATCTTCTTTGAAGAATTATCAATGCAAATGCTACATTTCGTTTTCCATCTATGGCTAACGCTTTATTGTATTGTGTTTCTACATAACTAGAAAGTGCATTGTATAATTCTTTTTCTTTTGTTGATTGTGTGCCGATGTTAAATGTCAGAGTTTCAACATTTCTTGATAGAAATAATGGTTTACCTTCAAAATCTTTTAAGTCTTCTTTCAACCTTCTTATAAAAAGTGGATTGTCTTTATTTTGGATTGATTGTAATAAAATATCTTTTGAATCAAAAAACCCGGGTTCAAGTAAATCAAGAAATAATCTAAAATTATCAGGGTCACCTTTATGGGGCGTTGCTGTTAAAAAAAGTAAATGAGTGGTGATTTGCGAAATAATTTCACCAAATCTGTATCGAATTGTTTTATTAATTTTATCGCCATATTTATAAGCACTCATTTTATGTGCTTCATCTACAATTATTAAATCAAAATGGGATGAAGATAGAGATCTTAGAATATCTTCTTGTTTTGCAAAATCAATTGAAGTTATAATTTGTTTTTCACGGTTCCAAACATTTTCGCCAAAGTAAACTGATAGAGTATCTCTATTAAAAATTATAAAATTTTCTTCGAATCGTTCTTTTAATTCTCTTCTCCATTGGTCTTTGAGGTGGCCAGGAGTAACTATTAAAATACGGTCAATAATATTTCTGAGTTTAAGCTCTTTTATAATCAAGCCTGCCATAATAGTTTTACCAGCTCCAGGGTCATCAGCAATCAAGAATCGAATTCTTGGAAGTTTTAAGATATAGCCATAAACAGCTTCAATTTGATGAGGAAGGGGATCCACTTTTGAGATGTTCATTGCTAAAAGTGGATCATATATTGATGCAAATCGAAATCTTAAAGTTTCTAATGATAAAAATATTTTCCAAGCTTCTTCGGAGAAATCAGATTTGATTTCTTTTATTTTTACTTCTGATTCGGATATACAACAATCTATGGGACGTCCAGATTTAATACCAGATCCAACAATGTGATAAAAATCATCAATTTTTTCTATGTTGTAAACTAATACGGGCTCTGAAAAGTGATTTGAGACTATTATTGAACCATTTTTTATTTCCAAATCTAAACTCTATTAAATTTTTTATGTTATGGTTACAACTTATAAAAAAAAATACAAAAAATAGAAGTTTTATATTTCAACATCTATTATAAGAAAATCAGCAAAATTTATTTATTGAAACTCAATAATATTTCCCATATATAGAATCGAAAAAATGTAATTATATAACAAATTGAATGCCAGTAAAAGTAAATTTATTTCACTCTAGTTACTCTCTCATTAATGACTCGTATCTAAGTCGTTACAAAGTCGTTTCACATACGCTCCACATACGCTCCACATACGCTTCACATACGCTACAAAGTCGTATCAGACTGTATTCTGTCTCATAATAAATTCGAATTATTCTCTTTTTGAGACATTTTTTGAAAATTTAAAGAAAATTTTCTGATGCGTGGCAAAATTGTCGTTTTTTTTCTCTTATTTAAATAGGGAGGTGTTTATGGCTATTATGATAAA
>JANWVQ010000009.1 GCA_025056745.1 Ignavibacterium sp. | reverse complement strand
TAAATAATAGCGATGATAAAATTATTTTACTTGACTCATTAAATCGTGTTATTGATTCACTTCAATACTTCTCAAGGTGGGGTGGAAGCAATGGCAAATCATTAGAACGAATTAATAGTGAAAACTCAGCAACAGATTCATCTAATTGGAAAACATCAATTAGTAGATTAAAAGCTACTCCGGGTTTGATTAACTCAGTTACTAAAAAGAATTTTGATATTAGTGTTGTTGATATTTTGTTCAATCCAAGATTTCCTATTGCAGGAAATAATGTTTCTATTTCTGCTTCTATGAAAAACATTGGAAAGAATAATGCAACTTTTTATTTGTTACTTTATGAAGATACGGACTTGGATTCACTTCCAGATTTACTCATCGAAACGACAAATCAGTTTAGCTTGAATGCAAATGATTCCGGAGCGTTTTCATTTAATTACTTAATACAAAATCTTCAAAATGAAAGAGCATTTTTTGTAAAGTCAATTTTTATTGAAGATCAGGACACTTCGAATAATTATTATTACAAAAAGATTCAACCCGGATTTGAATTCAATTCTATCGTAATAAATGAAATAATGTTCGCTCCAACTGGTGGCGAACCTGAATGGATTGAACTATATAACAAAACAAACTTTCAAATCAATCTAAAAGGTTGGAAAATTTCTGATGTTATTACTACACCACAATCCACAGAAATTAAAAATGATTTTATCATTAAACCTAAATCTTATGCTGTTATTACAAAAGATACTTCAATAGTTAATTATCACAGAATAATTCCTGCTTCTATTTTAAGATTAAATTTCGCTTCACTAAATAATGATATTGATGGAGTTGTTTTAAGAGATAATAGAGGATTGACAATAGATTCAGTTTTTTATTCTAATCAATGGGGAGGCACGAACGGGTTCTCTTTGGAAAGAATATCTATCTCAGCTCCATCAAATACTTCTTCAAATTGGGCAAGTAGTATAGATATTGAACAGAGCACTCCCGGCAGAATTAACAGCAGAACTCCAAAGCAAAATGATTTGACTGCATCAGATTTATTATTCAGTCCAAGATTTCCAACTTTAGGCGATAATGTAAGTGTTTCAGCTAAGATAAAAAATTTTGGTTCTCAACGTTCATCATCTTTTACAGTTAGATTTTACATTGATAGTGATTCTAATAATGTAGTTGATCAACTAATTGGAACTGCAACTGGAAACAATCTTGAATCATCAGATTCACTAGTAATTTCTTGCCCAAACAGATTAAATAATCTAATTAAGAAAACTTTAGTAGCTGCTGAAATTTCTTACAACAGTGATGAAGATACTTTGAATAATTTCATTGAAAAATTTATTGAACCTGGTTTTCCTGAAGGTTTAATTAAAATTTCTGAATTAATGTTTAATCCTGCAGATGGAAAACCAGAGTGGATAGAATTTTTTAATAATTCTAACGATTCAATCAATATCAGAAATTGGAGTGTCAGTGATATTCTTACTACACCAACCAAAGGCTTTTTAACAAATCAAAATCTTTATGTAAAACCAAAAGAGTATTTTATTGTAACCAAAGACACTTCTTTCAACAGATTTTATCCGAATGTTACAGCAAAAATTTTCTATACAAACTTTGGAACTTTGGGAAACACTTCAGATGGAATAATCATTTATGATTTTCGTAATGGAATAATAGATAGTTTGTTCTATCGCTCAAGTTGGGGTAATAAAAAAGATGTTTCACTTGAAAGAATATCTTTTCAAGAATCAACAAATGACAGCACAAACTGGACTTTATCATTAGATAGAAACGGCAGCACACCAGGGAAAGAAAATTCTATCAACAATGCTCCAACTTATCAAAGAAACTCCGTTGTAATTAACGAAATAATGTTTGACCCAGACATAGATAACAGTGAGTTTATTGAATTTTATAACAATTCTGATGATTCTGTAAATATTGGCGGCTGGTTTATCAATGATGATAATAATAACAAATTCAGATTGAGTAATATAAACTATAACTTACCACCCAAATCGTTTTTCCTTTTAGCAGCAGATTCTACAACTATTTCAAAATATAATTTGCAATCATTAGAAAATATCAGCATAGTTGGGAAATCAGACTTAAGCTTATCAAACAGCGGTGAAACAGTTTTATTAAAAGATGTTCGAGGCAGAGTGATTGATTCTGTTAAATACTCACCAAAGTGGCATAATAAAAATTTTGTCAGCACAAAGAATATATCTATTGAAAGAATCAATCCGAACTTTGATTCCAATGATCCAATGAACTGGAGTTCTTCTGTAAATCAAATTGGCGCAACTCCAAATAAAGCAAACAGCATCTTTACTATCAACAATAATCGGCAATCTAATTTATCAGTTTCACCAAATCCATTTTCTCCCGATAATGATGGCTTTGAAGATTTTTGTATAATCAATTATAATCTTACTCAAACAATATCTCAGGTTAGAATAAAAATATTTGATAGCAAAGGTAGATTAGTTAGAACATTATTGAACAATCAACCAAGCGGTTCAAGTGGCTCTGTAATTTTTGATGGAAAAGATGAAGATGGTAGAGCACTTCGAATTGGAATTTATGTAATATTTCTTGAAGCCCTAAATGATAATTCAGGTGTGGTTGAAACAGAGAAAACAGTAGTTGTAATTGCAAGAAAATTATAAAATAAAAAAGCCGTTCATTTCTGAACGGCTTTTTTAACTCTGATGATTATTTATTCAATATCATCTTCTTAACTGCAGTGTGATTCTTTCCATCAACACCCTTTACATCAATTCTATACATATAAACACCGCTACTGAATCTTGACATATTCAAATCTAACTTGTGATATCCAGCTTCCATTTCAGTGTCGATTGCTTTCAAAACTTCTTGTCCAATGATATCATATACTTTCAATGTAACAATTGATTTTACTGGAAGAGTAAATTCAATTGTTGTGCTTGGGTTGAACGGATTTGGATAGTTTTGTGACAAGCTGAATTCCAATGGAGGATTAACATCAACTTCAATAGGATCTAGATAGTTGATTGTACCATCGAAATCAACCTGAGCTAAACGATATTGATATTTTCCAGCAGTGACTCTGTTATCGGTGAAGAAGTAATTTTGAACATCAGCGGTAGTTCCTTTTCCTTCAACAAAACCAATATTTTGGAACTCTGAATCTCCAGCTTTTCTTTGAACATAGAATCCACTATTGTTCGTCTCTGTTGCAGTTGTCCAATTTAAAGTAACTGTATTCTTATTTACAGAAGCAGTGAATGATTTAAGCTCAACAGGAATGACTAGATAATTCAATGCACCTACTAACATTCTTCTTACTGGAGATCCTGCAGGGCTATCTGATGCTGGTCTAAGTGATTCAACATCAACACCGAAAGTAGCTACTTCAAAGTTTGCTTTCTTATTACCGATTGCGTTGAATTGTGTTGGATCAGATCTAAATCTATAAAGAACTTTTGCTGTTGTTGTATCAAATACACTTAAAACATCTGGCCAAGAACCAATTGTACTATCAGGTATACCAGCATTAATTGTAACACCAACTAAACCTTGAGCACCGCCTGAAGCCGGTCTGTCTAAAACATAATTTGCACCAAGGAAATTATTCATAAAATCGAGATCAAGGTAAGTTGAACCTGTTCTACCAAATTGATAACCGATATCTTCAGCGAAAATTATTAAATTCTTTTTGTTATTTGGTGAACCAGAATTTAAGAATGCCTTTATAGAGTCTTTCTGAACAGTTGACATAACACTCGTTCCTTCACCTAACCAGATAATTCTGCTGTATGTTCTGAAGGACATAACAGATGTTGAAGTCTGAGTTCCTCTGTTAAATAAATCGTATGTTAAACCTAATAGATTCAAATTTGCAATTATAGAATCTCTACTGATTCTACATGATGCTAAGGTTGAATCATAGGCAATCAAAACATCGCCTTGGGCTTGTCTTCTTAAGGTAATATTAAAAGTTTGGGTAGACTTTAATGAATCAACTCCATTGTATGCCCAAACAGCCCATTGAGCATTAACTTGTCCACCTGGAGCAATTCCTAAACCAGCTAAAATAGCGTCAATTTGAGAATTTATGAATGTTATAGATGAATCAAATCCGTTGTTACCAGATTGAACGTTCAATAATGGACTTGTCGGGCTTGTGGTCCAAAGTCTCCATCTGTATCTATTACCTTGCCCTGAACGAGTCCAACTAATAACAACTGGTGAAGTGTTAAACTGTGAAGTTACCAAAGTTGTATTATTAGGTGGAGTTGCTAAATTAAACGGAGTAAGCTGAGGAATTCCTCTAGTTAATGTGATGTTTCTAGGACCATTTGCGGATTTTAATGAATCATTTTGCGGGGGGTTATTTCTAAATGCCCATACATCCCACTGCCCTGAGACTGAACCTCCGGGATTAATTCCCAAACTAGCAAGCATAGAATCAAGCTGACCAGAGGTAAATGTCAAACTATTTGTTGTCCTTGGAATAGTTAAAAGTCTTGGAGGAACCACAGGTGCTCCGAAAATCCATTTATAAGTAGCATTTGCTCTTGAAGTATCCCAAGTAATGGTTATTGGAGTTGTAGAACCTGGTAAAGTTGTAATAGTTGCATTATTTGGAGGAGCAGTTAAATTAAATGGTAATAACTGACCTGCATCAGATATTGCACCATAAAGTATAAATGGAACACCTTGCGCATTAGTACCATCAACTAAAGCCTGCCAAGTAGTTCCGTTTCGTTGCAATGCATTTCCGGTAACAGCTTGCCCAGCTATGGTAATAGGTGGTTGCCAAGGACCTGAAGCAAGTGAGCCAGTAAATCCCCACTCTACCC
>JANWVQ010000110.1 GCA_025056745.1 Ignavibacterium sp. | reverse complement strand
AAAGATTAGAATAGAAATCACATTGAATAATCAGAACACGTCTTCAAACAATCCACACATCAACGTTCAGGATATAGATGACCCTATTGAAAAATTTATCATTCAACAACTTGGAGGGAAATTAATTAATCTGTGATTTTTATTTGAAATGAATTGACTTAAGAAAGCATTAAAAAATGTCCAAGTTTATCTCGTTTGGTTTTTAGGTATTTTTCATTCTTTTCATTAGGTGGAATTTCGATAGGGACTCTCTCAATTATTTCAAGACCATAACCTTTCAAACCGATTATCTTTTTAGGATTATTTGTAAGAAGTTTAATTTTTTTTATTCCTAAATCAAGAAGAATTTGAGCGCCAATACCGTAATCTCTCAAATCTGGTTTGAATCCAAGTTTCTCATTTGCTTCGACAGTATCTAAACCTTCATCTTGCAATTTATAAGCTTTGATTTTGTTTTCGAGACCAATTCCACGCCCTTCTTGACGCATATAAACCAAAGCACCAGATCCATTTTTTTCAATAAGATCAAGAGCATAGTTCAATTGGTCGTGACAATCGCATCTAAGAGAATGAAAAACATCGCCCGTTAAACATTCTGAATGCATTCTAACTAGAAACGGTTCACCTTCTTTAGGAGCACCTTTAACCAACGCAACTTGCTTTCGTTTATCCAATAAATTCCTATATAAATGAAGTCTAAATTCACCGTGCGCAGTGGGAAAATTGATGTCTGTAATTTTTTCTATTAACTTTTCATTTTTTACTCTATATTGAATCAAGTCCTGAACAGTTAGAATTTTAAGATTAAACTTTTTTGCAATTTCAATTAGTTCAGGGATTCGCGCCATCTCACCATCTTCACGCAGGATTTCACACAATACACCAGCTGGTTTCAAGTTAGCCAGTTTACAAAGATCAACAGCAGCCTCTGTATGCCCTGCACGACGTAAAACACCTTCATCAAAAGCTCTAAGTGGAAAGATATGCCCGGGACGAGCAAAATCCTCGGGCTTTGATCTATCATCAACTAGTTTTTTAATGGTCAGTGCTCTATCAGCTGCAGAAATTCCAGTAGTAGTCCCTTCAATTGCATCGACTGTAACAGTAAATTGAGTTCCGTGAAGAGCAGAGTTAGTATCAACCATTAATGGAAGTTTTAATTCATCTAATCTTTTTTTACTCAATGCAACACATAACATTCCTCTACCGTGTGTGACCATAAAATTAACAATATCAGGAGTGACATATTCTGCAGCGCAAATAAAATCACCTTCGTTTTCACGGTCTTCGTCATCAACCACAATAATAACTTTACCGTTTCTGATTTCTTCTATAGCTTCTTGAACAGAGCAAAATGGATTCATTTATGACTTTTTCTCCACAACATTAATTGCTGATTTATCAAGTTTGATTTTTACATTGTCGGCTACCTGAAGAAGAACTGTTTTTTCATCAATACCTGCGATCGTTCCATATATTCCACCAGTAGTAATCACTTTGTCTCCTTTTTCTAGTGAATTGAGCATTTTCTCTCTTTCTTTAGCTCTTTTCTGTTGTGGTCTTATTATCATAAAATAGAATATGAAAAATATTGCACCAAACATTATTAAGGTGCTAATTAAGTTTGCACCACCAGCTTGCCCATTGGCTGGTGCCATAGCTATGATATTTTCAATCATTTTTTATCCCTTAGTTTTTTATTGATATTTGTTTAATTATACTTTTTTTCCAGTTGTTAAAGTTTCCAAGTTTAATTTGTTCTCTAGATTTTGATACTAAATCAAGATAGAAATATAAATTATGAATTGATGCAAGTTCCAAAGCAAGAATCTCATCAGCAACAAATAAATGTCTTAAATAAGCTCGTGAATAATTTCTACAAGTATAGCAATCACAATTTTCATCTAAAGGTTTAAAGTCTTTTTTGTATTTAGCATTTCTCATTGATAAAGTTCCATTCCAAGTAAATATATAGGCATTACGAGCATTTCTCGTTGGCATTACACAATCAAACATATCAACTCCTAAAGAAATAGATTCTAACAAATTTTCTGGCCTACCTACTCCCATCAAATATCTTGGCATATCAACAGGCATTAGGTCGGTTAAAAAATCAACTATATCATACATTTGTTCGACAGGCTCACCTACTGCCAGCCCTCCAATAGCATAGCTATCAAACCCAACTTCGAGTAAATCATTTAATGATTTTCTTCGTAAATCCTTATAAACACTACCTTGAATAATTCCAAATAAAAATTGTTTATGACCATATTTTGAACTTGAATTTTCGAATGCAACTTTATTCATTACTGCCCACTTACTTGTAAGTTCTGTAGATTTTTTAGCATAATCATAATCACAAGGATATGGTGAGCATTCATCTAAAACCATCATTATGTCGGAGCCAATACTTCTTTGAATTTGGATTACTTTTTCCGGAGAAAAAAAGTGTTTTGAACCATCCAAATGTGATTTGAATTCAACACCATTTTCTCTCAACTTTCGAAGTTCAGCCAAGCTAAACACCTGATAACCGCCACTGTCTGTGAGAATTGGCTTGTTCCAATTCATAAATTTGTGTAAACCCCCAGCTGATTCAAGAACATCCGTCCCAGGCCTAAGATAAAGATGATAAGTGTTAGAAAGAACAATTTGTGCTTTAATTTCATTTTCTAATAAAAATTGATTTACTGCTTTAACAGTTCCCTGAGTACCAACTGGCATAAAAATAGGGGTTTCAACAATACCGTGGTCAGTTTCAAAAATGCCAGTTCTGGCTTTAGATCCTTTATCTTCCGAGATAATATTTAGCTTTAGCAATAGAACAAATTAATTTTTAGTAGGTAAATTTACTTCAAAGAGAGGACTTGCCAAATGTAAATAGAATGGAATAATGTAAAAGTGAAATAAAATCAACCAAATCTTATTAAATCTCTCATTTCTCTGACGGCTGCTTCCATTCCGACCATAATAGCTTTCGCTATAATTGCGTGACCAATACTTACCTCATCAATTTCTTTTATTTCACGGAATACTTTAATATTCTGATAGTTCAAGCCGTGCCCTGCGTTCACACCCAAGCCTAGTTTTTTTGCGTGTTTAGCTGCATTTCTTATTCTTTCTAATTCATCAAATTGCTCTTCTTCAGAGCTACAATTAGCAAAAATTCCAGTATGAATTTCTATAAAATCAGCTCCAATCTCAGCTGACGCATCAATTTGATTAATTTCAGGTTCAATAAAAAGCGAAACTTCAATATTATGTTTATGAAGAATTTGAATTGTTTCTTTGAGGTTAGTAATATTATCAATTACATTTAAGCCGCCTTCTGTAGTCAATTCCATTCTTTTTTCTGGAACAATTGTTGCAAGTTCTGGTTTTACATCGCAAGCTATTTTTATTATTTCATCAATAGCGGCCATTTCTAAATCTAATTTAGTAGAAATAACTTGTCTTAAAATTCTGACGTCTCTTTCGTTTATATGTCTCCTATCTTCTCTGAGATGAACCACAATTCCATCTGCACCGGCTTTTTCTGCTGCTAACGCTGCAGCAACTGGGTCAGGAAGAAATTCCTTCCTAGCATTCCTTAATGTGGCTACGTGGTCAACATTGATTGCTAATCTCATAATCCTAATGTTTTATTTATTCCCGAATTTTAATTGCAAAATAATTTTATTCACAAACATAAAATAAAAACCTGAAACCTTCCAATTTAATTTTTTGATAATAAAAGTTTTCAAATCACTGAATGAAACAAATTAATTATTTCCCTACTTCGATTTTTTAAGCTTAAAAAATTCTATAAAATTTATTTTATATAAAAACTGAAGAATTTTTCTAATTTTCGCCGATTTTGAAAAATTTAAATAAAATTTAACAATAATTAAACATTAAAAGCTAAAAATTCTTGTAAAATTCTTGAAACTTTTTTATTTTAGCACTCATCAAAAGTGAGTGCTAATAAACAAATTTAATAAGGAGGTTAAACAATGGCAGATTTCAAAATTAAACCATTAGCTGACAGGGTAATAGTAAAACCCTCAGAAGCTGAAGAAAAAACAGCTGGCGGTATAATCTTACCAGATACAGCCAAAGAAAAACCAATTGAAGGAACAGTTGTAGCAGTTGGACCAGGTAAAGTCGGCGATGATGGTAAGTTAATCAAAATGGAAGTTAAAGTTGGTGATAGAGTTTTGTACGGAAAATACAGTGGAACAGAAGTCACCATCGATGGTGAAGAATATTTAATTATGCGCGAAAGCGACATTTTTGGAATAGTTAACAAATAATTAGAGAGGTAAATATGGCAGCAAAATTAATCGAATACAGTGCAGATGCAAGATCAGCTCTAAAAGCTGGAGTTGACAAATTAGCAGAAGCTGTAAAAGTCACCCTAGGCCCAAAAGGAAGAAATGTTATAATTGAAAAGAAATTTGGTGCTCCAACCGTTACTAAAGATGGAGTTACCGTTGCAAAAGAAATCGAATTAGAGGACCCAATTGAAAATATGGGTGCTCAAATGGTTCGTGAAGTCGCTAGCAAAACTTCTGATGTTGCTGGTGATGGAACCACTACAGCTACTGTCCTCGCTCAAGCAATCTATAGAGAAGGGCTTAAAAACGTTACTGCTGGTGCTAACCCAATGGACCTCAAAAGAGGTATTGACTTTGCAGTTAGCAAAGTAGTTGAATTCTTAAAATCAATTAGCAAAGAAGTAGAAGGAAGAAATGAAATAGCTCAAGTAGGTGCTATCTCTGCTAATAATGACAAATCTATTGGTGAGCTTATTGCAGACGCTATGGAAAAAGTTGGAAAAGATGGAGTTATAACTGTTGAAGAGGCTAAAGGTACCGAAACCTCAATGGAAGTAGTTGAAGGTATGCAATTTGACCGTGGATATCTTTCACCTTATTTCGTTACAGATGCTGAAACAATGGAAGCTGTTTTAGAGGATCCTTATATCTTGATCCACGACAAGAAAATTTCCTCAATGAAAGATTTATTACCAATTCTTGAGAAAGTTGCTCAGCAAGGAAGAGCTCTATTAGTTATTGCTGAAGAAGTTGAAGGTGAAGCTCTTGCCACCTTAGTGGTTAATAAATTAAGAGGAACATTAAAAGTTTGTGCTGTAAAAGCTCCTGGTTTTGGTGACAGAAGAAAAGCTATGCTCGAAGATATTGCTGTATTGACAAATGGTACTGTAATCTCTGAAGAAAGAGGCTTCAAGTTAGAAAACGCTACAATTTCATACCTTGGAACTGCAAAGAAAGTTGTTGTTGATAAAGATAATACAACAATTGTTGAAGGTTCAGGAAAACCTGAAGAAATTAAGAAGAGAATTAATGAAATAAAAGCTCAGATTGAAAAGACAACTTCTGATTATGATAAAGAGAAACTTCAAGAAAGATTAGCAAAACTTTCAGGTGGTGTTGCAGTTCTTAAAATAGGTGCTTCCACAGAAGTTGAGATGAAAGAAAAGAAAGCAAGAGTAGAAGATGCATTACACGCAACTCGTGCTGCTGTTGAAGAAGGAATTGTTGCAGGTGGTGGAGTTGCTTTAGTAAGAGCTATCTCCGTATTAGAAAAGTTAGAAGGTGAAAATCCAGATCAAACCACCGGAATCAGAATTGTTCAAAAAGCTTTAGAAGAACCTTTAAGACAAATTGTTAACAACGCAGGCCTTGAAGGTTCTGTAGTTCTACAAAAAGTTAAAGAAGGTAAAGATGACTTTGGATTCAACGCAGCTACAGAGAAATATGAAAACTTAATCAAAGCTGGCGTTATAGATCCTACTAAAGTAACCAGAACAGCCCTTGAAAATGCTGCCTCAGTTGCATCTTTATTAATTACAACCGAAGCTGTGGTCTTCGAGAAGAAGGAAAAAGAGCCAGCTCCTGCTATGCCACACGGTGGTATGGGAGGAATGGACTATTAATAGCTCCTTTTATTGTGTTAGTGGTAAAGGTGGAGTTACTATGCTCCACCTTTTTTATTTTAAACTAAACATTTAATTATTTTTAAGATTATTATTTAATTATTCTATATGAATTATCAAGAAGAAATTATAGAACATTTTAAGAACGGTAGAATCAAATTAGCACTAATTCTATCCAAAAAATTTTATGAGGAAGAACCTGATAATTTTAATTCACTAATCTTATACTCAAAAGCTTTAATTGAAAATTTTAATCCATTCCTTGCAATTCAAATTGCGAATGAAGCTGTTGACTCATTTAAGAAAATTCCCGAGGTATATCTTAACAGAGCTGAAATTCTCTACAGAACTAGCATCTTTTCAGGCGCTTTATACGATATTCAAAACTATCTAAAGTATCAATCAGATGATCACGCAATTATTCTTCATTCCAAAATTTTAGCAGCAAATGAAAATTTCGACAAAGCTATCGATGAATTATCAAAAGTCAAACAAAAAAATGATGAGACGAAGTCCTTAGAAGAAGTTTACAAATTGTGTAATAAAATAATCAAAAGAGATAAGGTCTATATTGACGAAATTGAAAGACTTTTATCTTTTTCTGTAGCATTTAAGAAAAATGAAATTTTTTGGTTACCGATATGGATCTCAAATAAATTCTTGGAAAAAATAAACAATGAAGAATTAAAAGATAAAATCGAGCTATTTGAATTCTTTTCACACGTAGACTCTTTTCGAATCAAAGATGCTGAAAAAAAATTAGAACAATTGAAAGAGAAATATGCTGATGATGAAAATTTCGAAAAAGCAATATCCAAATTAAAAACCATAAAAAGTTTCAAAGATTCAGCAGAAGATTATTCTTATGAATACGAAGAAGATGATCAAGCTATAATTAAAAAAGAAGATCAACCTATCAAGCTAATTAGTGCACGATTTTTTAATCTAGCAGAAAATATAAGATCAGGCAAAAGAAAATATCTCCTTCAATTCGATGAAAGTAATTTAGATTATGTCGCCGTTGAAGTCTTAATTAAAAATCCTTATTACAAAAAGTATACTGAAAAAGTAAAAGGACTTTGCGTCTGGTATCTTAATGATAAAGAATGTGGGAAACACAGATTTGATTTGGAATTAAATAAAGATTGGGACATTATAGAACTTGTTCAAAGCTGGGGTAATGAAGAAAAAAACTTTTGGAGACAAGGACACGGTAAATTAGATTTTTTTATTAATGGCCGTCTCCTTTTTTCAAAAAGATTTCTAATTGACGAAAATGAAATTCTAAACACTGAATCAATTCCTGAATTGAATCAATCCGAAAGTTTTAACAAACAACAAACGGAGCAGCCCGATAAAGTTGAAGAATTCAAACAAAAGGGATTACAAGAAGAATCTTTGACCAAACTTATTGATGAATTACACAGCTACATCGGTCTCGATTCTCTTAAACAATCTTTGGTTGATTTTATTACATATTTAAATTTCATAAATGAACGAAAGAAAAAAGGAATAAAAACAGAAGAGCAACTTGAACTTCATTGTATTTTCCTTGGAAATCCAGGCACAGGAAAAACAACCATCGCCCGGCTCTTAGGGAAAATCTTCAAAGCGATGGGAATACTTGAAAATGGACACGTCGTTGAAGTTGATAGATCCGGATTAGTAGGCCAATACATTGGCGAAACTGCTGTGAAAACTGATAAAATGATTCAAGATGCGCTCGGTGGCATATTATTTATTGATGAAGCTTATACTTTGAAAAAGCAAGGTATCTCTTCTGACTTTGGTCAAGAAGCTATTGATATTTTATTGAAAAGAATGGAAGATCTTAGAGGAAAGTTTGTTGTAATTGCAGCCGGATACCCAGGACCTATGAAAGATTTTATTGAATCAAACCCCGGTCTTCAATCGAGATTTACTCACACATTTATTTTTGATGATTATCTACCTAACCAGTTGACAGAGATATTCAAATTCTTCGCTAAAAAAGAAGAGTATATTCTTAACGAAGATGCAGAAAAATTTTTATTAGAAAAGTTTCAGGAAATTTTTGAAAACAGAGACGAAACTTTTGGCAATGCAAGATTAGCTCGAAAAATATTTAATGAAACAAAAATTCAAATTGGAAAAAGATTTCAAAATGCATCAGAATCAGAAAAAGAAAATTTTTCACTTAATCTGATTACTATCGAGGATATTAAAAATGCATTTGGTATTTCAGAAAAAGAATCTCGTAAAAAACAGATTGAAGAATCACAGTTAGAAAGTATCATAAAAAAGGTTAATGACTCAATTGGAATTACAAATTTCAAAAGAGAAATAAACGAAATTATTAAACTCGCAAAATACTATATTGAAGAAGGTGAAGATCTAAACGAGAAATTCAATTTTAACTTTATCTTCGCTGGAAATCCAGGTACGGGAAAGAGAACTAGCGCCAAGATATTAACAGAGCTCTTTTTCAATTTGGGTTTAGTCAGTAAAAACCATTTCGTTGAAGTTGAATATCACTCTCTAATTGGAAATAATCTTGAACAATCACTTGAAAAACTTTCTAAAGTTTTTGATAAAGCATCTTATGGTGTTTTATACATAAACAATTTCGATATTCTTATTGATAACCTTAGATATAGAACAGATATCTCTAATGAATTCATCGAGCAATTCATAAAAAGAATTTCAAGTAAAGCTCCTAGAATTCTTGTAGTTATAGGAGTAGCTAACGATTTTATTTACCACTATAGCAAAGAATTCGCACCACTAAAACACTTTTTTAACAAAGTAATAACTTTCGATGATTTTACTTCATTAGAGATTATTGAACTTACTAAAAAGTCTTTATCAGAGAAAAATTTATTTTTATCTGAAGAATCATTAACAATTTTATCAAACTTTATTGAGCAAGCAATTGAACTAAAAAATCAATACCCTCAAAACGCTAATCTTGTAAAATATTTAGTTGATACAATCCAAAGAAAACATTTACTTAGATTATCAGAAATTCCCAAAAACTTACGAAATGAGGAGATTACATCAAAAGTAAGTGAGGATGTAATTAAAGAAACTATTGATGCTCAGATTTTATATGAAAATAATTTAGAAACCTCTACTCCTTCTTCCTTAAAAAAATATATCGATGATTTGAATAAACTTGTGGGACACAATCAAATAAAAGAAGCTATTCAAAATATCATCAACTCTGAAAAGGTAGCATCAATTAGAAGAGAAAGAGGATTGAATGTATTGCCCAAATCATTTCACGCTTTGTTTATTGGTAATAGATATACGGGGAAATCAACAATCGCCAGAATCTATGCTGGAATTCTCAAAGAACTTGGAATATTACATTCTAATGAAGTCATTGAAATAGATAGTATTTCTATTTCATCATTTAATAGTGAAAAAAATTTATTACAAAATTTTGAGGGAAAGTTAATCTTCATTGATAATGCTTCTAATATGGTCTATTCAGATGATATTCTCTTAAGAGAGACAATATCAAGAATTTTCGCAACAGTTAAAGAGTTTAAAGATAAATTTGTTATGGTTATTTCTGATACTAAATTAGGGATTAATCTAACTTTAGATAAACATAATGAATTAAGAATTTTATTCAGGAATGAATTTATATTCAATGATTTTACTCCTCGAGAAATGTTAGAAATTGCATTAAACTTTACACAACAATATGGATATCAACTCGATGAGGGAGCTTGGCAATTGATGTTAGAAATTTTTACGGAGATCTTTGAAAAAGGTGATGTTAACTTTCTTAATACAAAAGCAGTTTACGAATTAATCTATAAAGTTATTAATCAACAAGAAGATAGGTTAAGCAAATTAAATAATGTTTCAGATAGTGATTTAGTTACTTTGACATTTGAAGACGTAAAGAACATTTATAAACCTAATTAGTTTTACATAATATCCATCAGCTCCGTTCTTGTCCAGATATACTCTACTACTTTTCCATTTTCAATAATTACCGAAACAAGTTTATTACCACTTACTGCTCCACAATCAATATAAATAGAATTTGATTGCGAATCGTAAGTTGGTTCAGACATTCGGGTGTGACCAACTACTTGTAACTTTCCAATATTTAACAACCGTTCTCTACACCAAAGTATTCCATAATCTGTTTCAATACTTTGATTTAATATTTGCAGCAATAATTTATCATCATTCAATACGTTTTGGTTAATTAACTTAGCGAATCTATTGGATATCCCGGCGTGAGAAATGAAGCAATCATCGAGATTAAAAAATAATGGCATTGAATCTATATAACTCAAATGTTCATCAATTTTTTCAATTCGATCTTGATATGATCTCAAAGTTGACATTGCTCCATTACTAAACCAGGAGTATGCAAATATTGATTCCGGATTATTAAAATGATCATAAAACATCAAGTCGTGATTTCCTTTTGTAAAAAAGATTTTTCTCTCGAGAAAGAAATCAACTACTTCAAAACTAAAATTACCTCGATCAACTAAGTCTCCAACAGAGTAGATTGGGACATTAGGATAGTATCTATCTAATTGATCAATTAATTTAACAAGGGTGTAAAAACAGCCGTGGATATCACCAATAACAGCAACCATACTAAATATGAAAAGTTTCTCTGGCGTAGCGTTCCAACTCTTCTCTAAAATTAGGATGTGCTATGTTAATCAAAGCTCTTGCTCTTTCTTGAATCGATTTACCGTGAAGTTCTGCTATTCCAAATTCTGTTACAACGTAATGAACATCTCCCCGAGAAGTAACGACGCCAGCACCAGTTTTTAGAGTAGGAACTATTCTTGATATCGTGTTATTTTTAGTTGTTGATGGCAATGCAATTATAGGTTTTCCTCCTTCAGCTCTTGCAGCACCTCTAATAAAATCAACTTGACCTCCGATGCCACTATATAATTTCGTTCCTATGGAATCTGCACAAACCTGACCTGTTAAATCAACTTCTATTGCTGAATTTATTGCGACCATCTTATTGTTTTTTGCTATAACGAACGGATCATTAACGTATTCTTGAGGATGAAATTCAAAGATCGGATTATTGTTGATGAAGTCATAAATCCTTTTCGTACCCAATACAAATCCAGCGATAATCTTACCTTTGTGCAATGTTTTCTTTTCACCATTGATTATTCCATTTTCAACTAATTCGATTATACCATCAGAGAACATTTCAGTGTGAACACCTAAATCTTTCTTGCCTTTTAGATATTTCATTACTGAATCTGGAATCGCCCCAATTCCCATTTGCAAGGTTGAACCATCTTCAATTAAAGTTGCAACATTTTCACCTATTTTATCAAAAGCCTCTAGTTCCTCTTTTGATGTATTGGGATCAACTTGAGGTAATTCATAAATTGGTTCATCGTGTTCAACTAAATAGGTTATTTTATTAAGATGAATAAAACTATCACCTAAGGTTCTGGGCATATATTTGTTAACTTGAGCAATAATTACTTTCGAACGTTCAGCAGGAGTTTTAATAGTTCCTACATCAACCCCATAACTACAAAAACCGTGTTCATCAGGTGGTGAAACGTGAATAAAAGCAACGTCAGATTTTATGACATTATTCTTAAACAATAATGGAACTTCTGATAAGAAAATTGGAATGAACTCTGCAGTACCATTATTAACTGCAGCACGAGAATTTGCTCCAATAAAAAATGCTTTATGCTTAAAATGCTTTTCCATTCCGGGATGTAAGTAAGGAAGATCTCCAACAATAAGAATATGAAACAAAGTTACATTTTCCAATTCATCTTTTCTCCTAACCATAGCTCTGACAATTTCCATAGGACAAGCACAACCTGGTTGGACTACTATATTATCTCCAGATTTTATAACTTTTACTGCTTCATCAGCTGTGACGAGCTTGTTATTGTACAATCTTAAAATATTTGTAGGTATTGATTGTTTGGATAATAATTCATTTTGTGTAACCATATAAAACTCTTTCATTATCAATTGGTTGAAAATAGATGAAGTCTTCTATATTCTATATTAAAGTTATGAGCTATTGCTTCATTTGAGCAATAACCATTATGAGTACAAACACCTTTAGCCAATCCTTGATCAGAAATTAGAGAATTAGTTAATCCTTCTTCACCAATTGTTAGAAGGTAATTCAAAGCTGCGTTATTCAAACCATAGCTTGCAGTTCGTGCAACCATAGCAGGCATATTGGGAACACAATAATGTATTACATCGTGCATAAGATAAACAGGATCGGATAGTGTTGTAATCCTACTTGTCTCAACACAACCACCTTGATCTATTGAGACATCAACTATTACAGCACCTTTTTTCATTTGTTTGACCATATCTTCAGTAACAATATGCGGAGCTTTTTCACCTTTAATTAAAACCGCACCGATAAGAACATCAGCGAATTTTGCTCCTCTGGATATAGTATAAGGATTAGCGACAACAGTAGTAACTCTTTTTCTAAAATGCAGTTCAATTTGTCTTAATCGATTGACATCTTTATCAAGCAATATGACTTGAGCACCTCGCCCTAAGGCTGCAGCTGCTGCTGAAATTCCAACAACTCCCGCTCCAATGATAACCACTGCAGCTGGAGCAACTCCTGTTATTCCTCCTAAAAGAATTCCTCTACCACCTTTTGAAAAAGTTTCTAATTGTCTTTCAGCAACTTGAATAGCTAATTGACCAGCAATTTCACTCATTGAGTGAAGCACAGGTAATCTATTATCTTGTTCAATCAATTCATAACCAATAGCAGTAATTTTTTTCTGGAGAAGAGCATCTAAGACTTTTCTCTTACCTACAGCAAGGTGAAGAAATGAAAAAACAATTTGATTCTCTTGCAACATTTCGCATTCACTTTCTGAAAGTGGCGCGACCTTTACAATAACTTCTGCTCTTTTATAAGCTTCTTCAGCTGAGTAAACTATCTGAGCACCAGCATTTCTATACTCATCATCTGAAAAATGACTACCTTCACCAGCTGTGGTTTCAACATAAACTGTATGCCCTGCTCTAACTAATGCATCAACGCCTGCAGGGGTAAGCCCAACTCTTTTTTCTTCAAAAAGAGTTTCTTTTGGTATGCCATATCTCATAGAACTTCCTGATTTGCTAAACAAATATAATTATTATTTAATTTAAGTTTAATTCACTGGTGTTAAGGCTTTTCTACCAGACAAAACTGCAATAACATTTTTAGCAACTAAAATTGACATTTTATCTCGCGCTTCTTTAGTCGCACTGCCAATATGTGGCAACAAAACTACATTCTTTAACTTTAACAACTGTGGATTTATTCTTGGCTCATTTTGATAAACATCGAATCCAGCATAGAATATTTTATTTTCATAGAGCATTTTTATTAAATAATCTTCATCAATAACTTCTCCTCTTGCAGTATTAATTATTATCGAATCCTTTTTAAGCAGATCTAACATTTCAGAATTTATCAAGTTCTTACTTTTCTCATTTAATGGAACGTGTATTGAAATAATATCAGAATTCTTCATCAAATTTTTGAGGGAGACTTTTTTAGCATTAAAGTTTCTTTCAGCTTCGGGATTTATACGATTGGAGTAATAAATTATTTTGCACCCAAAAGCTTTAAGCCTTTTAGCAACTGCAAAACCTATCCTTCCCATTCCTATTATTCCAGCAGTTTTATTATTCAACTCCATTCCAAGTAGAAGTTTAGGAGCCCAACCTTTGAATTGTTTTTTCCTTACTAAATCAATTCCTTCTGGTATTCTTCTAGCACAAGCTAAAATTAATGCCAGAGTTAAATCTGCTGTTGAATCTGTTAATACATCAGGTGTGTTTGTAACTATAATTCCTTTTTCTCTTGCGAAATTAATATCAATGTTATTATATCCAGCAGCATAGTTGGCTATTACTTTTACATTATTAAATTTTTCTAATATCTCTTTGTCTATTTTATCAGATAATAGTGTAACAACAGCATCACAATCTTTGGCTCTTCTAATAAGTTCTTTTTTATTGATACTTTGATTTTTATTATAAATCTCAACAGAATAACCTTTTTCAATTAAGAGGTTAATTCCAATTTCTGGAATTTGACTTGTAATAAATACTTTTTTTCTATCCATAAAGTTTAGATACAATAAATAATGCTGAAAGTATTCCCACTACATCAGCTATCAAGCCGACAGGAAGCGCATATCTTGTGTTTTTAACATTTACTGCACCAAAATAAACAGCGAGGACATAAAAAGTTGTTTCAGTACTTCCATAAAAAGTTGATACAAGAATTCCAATAAAAGAATCAGGTCCGTGAATAGACATAATTTCAGCCATAATTCCAAGAGATCCACTTCCTGATAGAGGTCGCATCAATGCCATTGGAAGGGCTTCTGCTGGCATACCAATTAAATCAGTAAAATTACTTAAAACTGGTATAAGCCACTTATCCATTGCACCACCAGAACGAAATATTGAAATTGCTACTAACATAGCAACTAGATAAGGGATTATTCTTACGGCAATATTAAATCCTTCTTTCGCACCTTCTACAAATTGCTCATAAACTTTTACTTTTTTTATTGCTCCATATCCAATAAATAAAACTATTAAAAGAGGAATAGCGACAATTGAAATTGTTTCAATTATTTTTCTGAAAATTTCAAAAAAAGATTGAAAGATTTTTTTATCAACATTTAGCTCTGACCAGAAGTTTATTAAAATTATTCCTAAGAATAAAATCAAAAGAAACAGGGTGATGGCTTTAATATTCTTTTTGATTATACTGATCAAACTTTTATTCTTATCAGTTAGAATATGAAAAATATTTGCCGAAATTAGACCAGCCATTGTAGCACAGAAAGCTGCAAACATAGTTGTGCCAATAATTATCGTCGGGTTACTACTACCAGAAGCAGATCTTACAGCAATTGCAGTTGCTGGAATTAAAGTGAGACCTGCTGTATTTATTGCTAAGAAAGTGATCATTGAATTTGTTGCAGTTCCCTTATTAGGATTTAGTGAATCCAATTCCTCCATTGCTTTTAACCCAAATGGAGTTGCAGCGTTTCCTAATCCAAGCATATTTGCCGATATATTCATAACCATTGAGCCAATCGCAGGATGATCTGATGGAACTTCGGGAAATAATCTTTTGGTGATTGGTTTGATTAAGAGTGCAATCTTATTTATTAAACCAGCTTGTTCAGCAACTTTCATAATTCCAAGCCACATAGCCATAATTCCAATCAAACCTAAAGCAATCTCAACAGCAACCCCTGCAATTTTAATTGATTCATTAGTTATTTTCTTTAAAGACAAGAACTCTATTCCACTAAGTATTATTGCGGCATTAGAAGTACTTTCATCAATTTTGTTTTTAATTAATAGCCTGCCATAAATAACATTATCCTTTCCTGATGATGAAGCTATTTCCTGCCATATTTTGGGAAGTTTTTTATCTGATGGTATTGAAATTGAGTAACTATCTTTAGATAAAGTAGATGTAATTTTAACATTGACGAATAAATCATTTGAAATGTTGTAAGAATAAAATTTTGAAAAATCCGAAGAAGTTATTTTTATTAATGCTTCTCTTTTATAATTTGATTGATCATTAAAATGAACTATGCAGCTAAGCTCTTTATTATTTTGATATTTATTTGATACTAAATCAGATACATCCACATACAATGCTGTTGCAAAGCCTAAAACAATTAAACCGAGCCAAACATAGTTTAGCAAATTCTACCTCATAATATACTACTTACCGTTTTCGATAACGAATTGAATTTCTTTGGAATCTAAAATGCAGAGAACCAAATTTGAAGGTATTTGATAATCAATATCATCAGAACTGTTTACATACTTTTGAAAAAATTTTTCTTTCACCAATTCGATCTGCTTTGGATCATCTAAGGCTCTAAATTCTCCAACAATTGATACATATTTAATTTGATAACTAAAGTCTTTATCATCTTCTTTTGATGAACTGTAAACAATGAATTGTCCGTAATGATTAAATTTTATATTAGGAAATTTTTCGTCATCTTTATTAAGAGTTACAAAAATATTTTTATCCAAATAGACAAAGTTTGTAGCTATTTGATAGTTCATTCCACCCTTTAATCTTAGTGTTAGAACACCTGCTAAAGAGTTTTCTAATTCTTTCTCTATTTCAACTATATCACGTACGACTAAAAAGTTCTTTTTCATAACTTTAACTTGTTATTTAATTATACATTGACTGTTAGATATAGAATAAATGCAATTTTTACAATGTTCAAGATTTTTGTTTTGATTATTTTCTAAAATACCATTAATCAAGGGGTAGATATCATTTTTAAGTTTATCTATTTCTCCCCTATTAAAAAACAATTTGAAATTTTTCTCTGGGTATCTTAAAAAAACTAATCTTGACTCGAAATTATCAATATTTTCGAAAAATTTCATCGAAATATACAAATAAAATTTCATCTGAGATTGATATTCTTCATATCTGTTCTCTAATTCAGCTGGACTCAAAATATCAGATTTAAAGTCTATTATCAGAACTTTATCATCAGCAAAAATTATTTTATCAATTATACCCTTAAGGATGAGATTATTTTCTTTTACTAATATTTCAAATTCATTTTTAAAATTCTCGTATTTAGTAATCTCCTTAAATAAATCTGAATTAAAATATCTTTTTAATAAATCTAGTAATATAATCTCTTCTTCACTTGATAAATTTTCTGAGGATAATTTGAAAGTATTTTTATCTTTGAAGGACTCTAAAACTTTTTCAAAAGACAAATTTCTTTCTAAAATCTTGTGAACAATTCGACCAATTTTATCAGAGCTTTTGTAATTCAGGATAAGATTATCTAAACTTATTTCATCGATTGAATCTTGTTGAATTTCATCAATTAGGAACTCTGGATTTTGCTTATCTATTGCTTTGTTTGGTAATAGTTTAAGTAGTTTAGCTAATCCAATATTATATGTAAGATGATACTTTAGAGGACACTTTTCAAAAGTTGAAATTTTAGTAGCTGATATTATTTGATTTTGAATTTCACTTTCAATCTTTCTTGTATCAATCAAATATTTTTCAATTTTATGTTCGTTATTTAAAGGTGAAATATTCTTCTCTTCAACAAATGTTCTTGATACAATTTTCGCTTTGACTCTTTGAGTTGAATTCACAAAGTTATTTTCATTTTTTAATAATAAAGTCAAATCATCCTCTATTTCAAATGAATTATCTTCTTTTATCTGAATATGATCTAAAATGAGTTTGATAAAAGATCTATGATTGTAATTTCCTTGTGCTTTGTGCTCATAAGTAAAAAATAACTTTTCTTGTGCACGTGTTATTCCTACGTAAAGTAATCTTTTTGTTTCGGCAAGATCTCTTGCTGATTCAATGAAATCATTTAATAAGAGAATTGGAGGTTTATAAAAATCACTAAAGGGATTATCTTCTTTTTTGATTTGCAATAGTAAACCATAATCCTTACTAATAGTTATCTCTTTGGCTTTGTTTGATGAATTGTCTGGAGTTGCTTCACATCTATAAAGAAAGACAACTGGGAATTCTAATCCTTTCGCTTGGTGAATTGTCATAAGTTGAACACCAAAATCAGATAGTAAACCTTCTGCTTGAGGTTCATCTGATTTTTTTTCTTTAGATTCATCAAGATATTTTATAAAATCAAATAATGTTTTAAAGCCTGCTTCTTCAAATTCTCTTGCAAATGAAATTAACTTTTCAATATTCGCAATTTCTTGTTCACCATTATGTCTGTTTTTAATGACAAACAAATAATCCGTATCCGATAAAATTTTTCTAATCAAAATGCTAATGGGTAAAGATGCGCAAAGTTTTATATGTTCATTTAATTTTTGAACTATAATCAAATACTTATCTTTTCTCGATGAATATTCAATTAATTTCTCAAAAAAATTTTTCCCTTTGGCTTGACTAATTTCTAATAATTCTTCATCAGAAATCATATAAAAAGGAGATCTAAGAATAGCAATTAAAGAAATATCATCATTTAAGTTTGAAATGAATGCAAGATAATTTCTAATATCACTGATAATCTGTCTTTGAAAAAAGCCTCTTCCTCCGATTATTTTATATGGAATCTTTTTAAGTGTGAATATATTCTCAAGTTCATCAAAAAATTTTCTTTTCCTTACTAAAACTGCAATTTGGTAAAATTTATAATTTTGATTATGAACTAATTCTAATATCTTTAGTGCAGTCATCTCAGCAGGAGACTGTTTATCTTCAATTGAGGCTAAAAATTCAATTTCTCCTACTCCTTTATAATCGGCAGCACAAACTAAATGAACATTTTTCATCTCATTAAATAAAGGAATCGATTCTTGAAATAGCTTATCAAAAAGAAAATTTGTAAACAAACAAATCTCTTTGTTCATCCTAAAACTATCGGGGAGAAACTGTAAACCTGCCACCTGATTATAGCTTAAGATGTCTGATTTAGTCTTTTCGAAAACATAAGGATCAGCATCTCTGAATCGATATATACTTTGCTTATCATCCCCCACTATAAACAAGTTTCCTTTTCTCAAATCATCAAGAATTGGTAAGAATATTTCATATTGAGTTTGATCTGTATCTTGATATTCATCAACCATCAAATACTTAAATCTTTCTGATAAATCAGCTCTTACTTTTGGATTCTTTAAGATTAATTTTGTTTTTATTAGAATGTCATCAAAATCGATATAAGAATTCTTTAATTTCTTTTTTTGATATAGTTCATCAATTTGTTTGAAGAGATGCAAGATCTTTCTATTTAATTTTACCAAATCCTTGTGTAATGATAATTCTTTATCTGAGTTGATAAATAAACTTAATTTTGAAAAAAGATCCTCTAATTGATTTATTTCATTTATAACTTCTTCACGCAAATTTGATGAAAGATAAGACTTTGACCTAACATTACCTTTATCAGTGAAAGCTAAATCAGATACACCTTCTAAAAGTTTAAGAAAATTTTTATCGCTTTTATATTCATTAATTTTCTCTTCAACAGCTTGAGCGATGGCATTCTTAGGATTTGAATTTCTAACAATATCATTTATTGTTATCAAGTATGAAACAAACTTACTACCAAATATTTCATCTATTTCTTTGATTTTGTTATAAAATTCTTCATTTATATGTTTTTCGAGCTCTTCATCGGTTTTGGAAGAGTATTGTTCAAAAATGATGTACAAATTTTTTCTATTGTTTAATAGTTTAATTAACTCTGTCTTTAATTTGAATCTTGAACCAAAAAATCTAATTAGTTCTTTAATTAAATCTGAGTTTGATTTATCCTGATAAAGATTGTCAATAGTTTCCTCAATGCATATTTCAATAAGTTCATCTGACATAGTTTGATCTATTGGTTGGAAATTTGCATCAATACCTGCCTCAATTGGATAATTCTTTAATAGTTCAATACAGAACGAATGAATCGTAGATATATATGAAAAAACCAAATTACGTCTGATTTTATAGAGTAATTTTAATTGCTCTAGATCAGTAGTTTTTAAGATCTCTTCATCAACCAGATCAGATATTTTTTCATAAAGTTCATTTGCAGCTTTATTGGTAAAAGTGATCGCTGCAATTTTTGAAATATCACCATCTAATTTCTTTGCTATATTGAGATATTTATATTTTAATACAAAAGTTTTTCCAGAACCTGGATTGGCTGTAAGTGCAAGATGATTTTCAGATTCAATAGCTTTAATTTGATGAGGCGTAAACAAAGTTTTATTTTCACTCATAAGGCAATGTGATTTTGAATATTGTTCCTTTTTCAGATGATGAAATCAAAGAAATATCACCATTGATGCTGTTTAGAAACTTTTTAGATATCTTCAACCCCAAACCCATACCTTGATCTTTTGTTGAAAAATTATCAATAAAAATTTTGTCTTGAATTTCTTTTGTCATTCCTTTGCCATCATCTTCAAAATAAATTTCGAGAAAATTAATACTCTTATTAATCTTTATAACAATCGTTTTTGATGATGCTTGTATTGAATTTCTGATAAGATTAATAAATACTCTGCTGACTTGGTTTTTATCATTTTTTATTAACAGCTTATCCAAATCTGAGATAATCTTTATTGAAATTTTTTCCTGAATATAAATAGAAGACAATTCATTTAGAAGTTTAATTAAATCAAACTCTTCAATTTTAAGACTTGGCATTCTAGCAATTCTTGAAAACTCTGTTGCTATTTGGTTCAAATTTTCTATCTGGTTTAATATTGTAGTTGAAACTTTTTCAAACAATTTATCAAATTCATCTCTTTTTTCTTTGAATGTAACCATCAAGTGTTGAAGAGCTAATTTCATTGGAGTAAGAGGATTTCTGATCTCGTGAGCAACTTGCTTTGCCATATCTTTCCAAGCAGATTCTTTTTCATACTCAGTAAGTTCAATTTGATTTCTTTTCAATTCATCGGTCATTTTATTGAAACCGTCAAGTAATTCTTTTAATTCACCTTTCACATTATGTTGAACTTTAACATTAAAATCTCCCCTTCCTAAAGCTTTCGCTGCAGTAGTTAGTTTTTGAATTGGTGATGATATTTGATTTGCAAGAATAGTGCTTGCAAAAATTATTATAACCAACATCAATGAATAAATTCCAAAAAGTACTATATCAAATTCAGTTGTTGAGATCAGATTTTCTGTTTTATTAAATGCTTGATTGACATTCAAAATAATATTCTTGCCCTTTATGTTAATTACTTTATAATAGGAATAAAATTGATATCCTTCGATTTTTTCAATTTGATAATATTCTTTGAATTTATCATAAAATAACTTGTAATAAACTAAACTGTTTAGTTTATTATTCATTAATCCAATATCGAAAAATTGTTTGTTTGTGCTGTAAAGCAAATTTGTTTCATCATAAAGGTTAAATGAAATTCCTAAAGCTCTGAAAACTTTATCAGCTGAATTTTTTAGATTTTCTTTCGCATAAGCGGACATCAAATTACTTTCGACCAGATTTGATTTTTGTTTCAAATCATTTATGATATTGTTAGCTGATTGTTCATTCAACACATTTCGATTGTATAATCCAAGAATCGTTATAGGAATTATTGAAATAAATAAAAAGAGTAAAAAGAGTTTTGACTTAAAAGAGATTTTAATTCTTTTTACTCTAAACAAGGCTATGGTTATAATTAATATCAAAATAAATGTTGAGTGAAGAATAAAGACTTTGAAAAAGTTGAAAAGATTCCAACTAAATTTATTTTTCGCTACTGCTACAACGTTTAATATTTCATCTTGATTTTCAAAAACCTTATATAAATAAGCCTCATAATCTTCTTCTCCAAACTTTAACTGAATCCAAGCATCATTAAAATTTGAATCAAGCTTTGTCTCAAATAAGAGTTTTATTTGCTGGCGATTTGGATAAACATCTCCATATAATTGAACGAGGTTGTTATTTCGGAACTGAAATATTTTAACTTTTTCGAGATTTACAAATTGATTTAGAATATTCAACTCAGACTTTAAAAAATCAGGATAGTTTTTTTTCCCAAGTTTATTTACTTCAAAATCAACTCCAGATGATATTATCAATTGAGTTACACCTTGCTCAATAAACTTTTGATAAGTTGAAAATCTTTTATTCAAAGAATCTATATTACTTTCATTTAAATAATAAACATCCTGAAACTTGTTTATTATATTTCCAATGTTTTCTTTTGCTTCGATTCCTATATTAAACTCTCCAACCTTTTTTCCGTATCTATCGTAGATTGAAATAAATGAATTTAATTCCTCTTTGTGCAGATTGCTTTTAGTCCAATAGTTAAAAGCTAAAGCATTAAAGTTTATATCTTTTCTTAAAAGAAATCTTTTCTCAGTATGGTCAGAGTAAATATTACTAATTACATCGTCTATATAAAATTTTATTAATTGTTCATTTAACCTGTTGATCTCAAAAGCAATATTCTTTACAGAATTCCTTTCCCTTATCGTATCAAAGTAGTTTAATAATATCACTGAATTAACTGAAGCTAAAAAGAGTATAATTAAATAATATTTAATAACTTCAAAATCTTTCTCTATTATTAAATAGCATATTAAACCGATGGAGAAGACTAAAATGAATAATGTGAGAAAATTATATAAAGGATTTTTTGACAATGAAAAGAAAATAATTATGGGAACAGAGACAATAAAAACATTTATTAAAAAATATATTACCTTGAAATCACTTTTATTATGAAAAAGTATTTTATACAAATGAAGAAACAAAACGATCAAAACAAACAGAAAAGATACTCCGATCAAAAGTGCGTTGATATGCATTATTAGAACAGTTAACTCAGGAAGTAATTTAAAATCCTTAAAGTACTTGAGTTTTGTATCAAATATTATTGAATTTAGTGATGAAGCAAAAGCTCTTAAAACAATTGGATATGATAAAATTATTAAAATAACAGATAAGACTTTAATCAATACATTTTTAATTTTTCTATCTGATTTAATATATCTAAACGTTAATCTAAAAAGTTGGGAACATATTACTAAAAAAAATATATTAGTTACTAATAATTCTAATGGAGACTTTACAATACCAAATCCAAAAGTCGAAGAATAATTCGAAGGATCAGATATTTCTCCATCTATGAATTTTGAAGGAATAGCAAATAGAAAGATCAATACTCTGAAAAGTATTAAATAAAAAGTTAAGAATAAAAATTTAGCAACTAACGAGTTTATCTTGATGTAATCACTTCGAAGCCCAAAGGCAATTATCAATAAACCTATTAAAACTATAATAGATTGCAAAGAAGCTGAATAATTTCTGATTTTTTCAATTTCATCTCTGAGCTTAGGAGTTTCAAAAGTTACTAAGCCTATTTTTTTTTCTTTATTGTTCAATAATTCAAATGAATATTTGTTTCCATCATTAGTGTTAGAAGTGAATGGATTAAAGTCAATTTTTATTTCTGTTTGAATTTTGTTTGTAATAGAATTGTAAATGCTAATTTCTTCAAAGTATTCATTATAAAGTCTATACTTTTTTTCAATCGGTAAAGAAATGAAAACAAAAAACTCATCAGATTGGAAATGAAAGGTATCAATAATCGAATAGTAGAAAGCTAAATCTTCTTCTAAAAAAAATGTTTCTCCAATAAGAGAAGGAAGAGGAAATAAATCATCTTCTGAAAACTTCTGATTTTGATTCCATCCGATCAATTTACCATTTGGGGCAAAAATTTGAATTGAGAAATCATCATAATCTTTTCTATTTATTTCTTTTATGAAAAATCTAAAAACATCATCGCTACCGCTTAATTCTTTGTTTAAATTGTATTTTAATTTTTCCAAACCATATAGAAGAAATTTCTCTTTTTCATTAAATTCTTTCTTGATGATATTGATTGTTTCATTATTTTTTTCTGAGATAATACTTTTCCAATTATTTCGTGTGTAATCAATATAATGCTCTGTTATTATCCCAGTTATTATTAAAAGAAATAAAATAAAAAAGACGATAGAAAATAATTTTCCATCGCCTTTAAGATATTTATTATGAAAAATGTTTTTTAGTTTATTGAAAGCTGACTTATTATCCAAGATTCTCCAACTCTCTTTAAGGTAACAAAAACTTGTGCCTTATTTTTTCTGCCTTTACTTTCGTAATAAAGAGTGCCGGTTGCGTAGGGATTATTCTCTTCATTATTTACTTGATTAAACTTAAACAATTGAATTTTATTAATCTTAAAAAAGTCTTCTAAAATATAAAAAGCCTGATTGGTTGTAT
The DNA here is from genome assembly GCA_025056745.1 of Ignavibacterium sp. Classification (GTDB taxonomy): domain Bacteria; phylum Bacteroidota; class Ignavibacteria; order Ignavibacteriales; family Ignavibacteriaceae; genus Ignavibacterium. The sequence continues at coordinate 5,179 of JANWVQ010000110.1, read as the reverse complement.
AATAACCATTAATATTTCCCATAAGGCTAAAATAAGTTTGAGCATTTATAAATTGTGAAAGCTTCAAAACATCAGATTGTTTGATAGATTCTTCAATCTCTGAAATGATAATATTTATTGATTCTGATTTTGTATTAGATCTAAAATTATGAATCAGTTTATCAGTTTGTGAAAAATTATTTTCCAGAAAAATAATTGAAAGGATAAAAATTATCTTTAATGTCATTTGCTTTGTCATTAGCTAATTTTATTATTTAATATTTAGCTCAAATAAAAAAATTTAATTCTTATCACTTAACATATAAAATTTTCTTTTAGAGACAAGTTTTCTTTCCTTAATTGATTTAAGCATTCGCTCACCTTTAACAGTTTGATACGCCCAGTCAAATACAATTCTTTCAGGTGTTATGTTTTTTACTCTGATTTTAGCGAAATGATTATTCCAAGTCCAAATTACATAAGTATGCCCTACTTTTGCAATTTCATCTTTAGTTGGAGACCAACCTGAATCTGGTGCAAATTGAATATCATAGATATCTACAGTAGGACCCATATCAATTATATCCGTGTCATCATAAACAACTAAATAATATGTACCTTGATAATTTTCAAAAAAGAAATCTGCATCATCACTATCATATTTAACTACTGAATATTTTGAGAAAGAATATCCAGAACTGTTAGGAAATCTTCTGAAATCAAAAATACTTTGATTAAATCCCTCTGGTCTTGGAACTGCATAAACTACATCTTCACTCAAATCACTTTCATTATCGTTGTAATCATAAGCTGTTACTGCATAATAATATTTTATGCCATTTCTAATACCAGCATCAATAAAACTGTTCGAGGTGGTTGAACCTATAAGAGTATATTTTCCATCGTAAGAATAACTGTAATAAACATTATATCCTGCGACATCGTTTTCGGAATTACGTCTCCAAGTTATTTCAGCTTTTTTGTCACCATTTATGACTCTGACTCCTTTTGGTGGTGCAGGAGGAGTTTCATCCTCAGCTGGTAAATTGCCACAAGAATGAAATAAAGAAATTGAAATAAGAAGTGTAATTACTTTTAATGAAGACTTCATTTCAAACCTCGTTTTATTTAATCAAGGTCAAATGAAATGCCAAATAGAAAACTATTTATTTCAAAAAGATTTGAATATTACTAAAAAAGTAAGTGTTTTATAAAATGAACATCAATGGTTTAAGTTGTAATCAATTAGATAATTTCTCCATTAAGGAAAAGTTTTCCTTTATTGAAAATACCTAAAGGTTTACCAGTTAATAATCTTTTATCAAATGGTGTATTCTTAGATTTTGATAAAAATTTCTCTTTATCAACTGTCCAAACTTCATTTAAGTCAAGTATGGTAAATTCAGCTTTACTTCCTTCAGCAAAGGATGGTATAGGGATGTTTAATATTTTTCTTGGATTGATAGAATATTTCATTATAATTTCTTCGATGCTTAAGACCTTTTTATGAAATAACTCAGATAAAGCTATTCCAACAGATGTTTCTAATCCAACTACTCCGTTAGGAGCATAGTCGAACTCTAGTTCTTTTTCTTCAATTGAATGCGGTGCGTGGTCTGATGCTATGCAATCAATTGTTCCGTCCTTTAATCCTTCAAGTATTTCTTGAACATCTTGGTGAGTTCTTAACGGAGGATTCATTTTCAGATTTGTATCATACGTTTTTAATAAATCATCTGTTAAAGTGAAATGATGTGGAGTCACTTCAGCAGTTACTTTAATTCCTTTCTTTTTTGCTTCTCTGACTAGTTTAACAGCATTAGCTGAACTAATGTGAGCAATATGAACTCTTGCACCTGTGTATTGTGCCATTAAAATATCTCTCATAACAATAATATCCTCAGAGACAGAGGGCAAAGGTAAGAGTCCGAAAAGAGTTGAATTTATTCCTTCATTCATTGAACCATTAGAAAGAGATTCATCTTCACAATGCTCTATTATTGGCAAATCTATCATTTTAGAATATTCCATCGCACGTTTCAAAATTGAAGCGGTCTTGATTGCAACTCCATCATCTGAAAATGCAACCGCACCAGCTTCTTTTAATTCCAACATCGGAGATAAAAATTCTCCTTTTCTTTCAATAGTAGCTGCAGCAACAGGATATACGTCTACTATAAAACTTTTAGATTTATTTTTTATTAATTCAATAACTTCCGCAGAGTCAATTGATGGTTCTGTATTTGGCATACACGCCACAGCTGTAAAACCTCCATTGGCAGCAGCTCTCGAACCAGTTTCAATAGTTTCTTCATCTTCCCTGCCAGGCTCTCTTAAGTGAACGTGCATATCAAGAAAACCGGGGACCAATATCTTACCTTTTAATTCGATTACTTTTGTGTTGCTATTATCGTATTCTAAATTTTGCCCGATTTTAATTATTAAGCCGTCACTTATCAAAATATCAAAATCTTTTAGACTTAGTTGTTGTTCTGGATTAATGATTGTTGTGTTTTTAAATAAATATTTCATAATATTTTTCTAGTTAAGTGTTCCTAAAAGATATAATACTGCCATTCTAATTGCCACCCCGTTTGTAACCTGTTGAAGAATCACTTGATAAGGTCCATCTGCAACATCGGATGATAGTTCAACTCCACGATTAATTGGACCTGGATGAAGGATCAAAATATCTTTTTTATTCTTCTCTAATCGTTGAGAGTTAATTCCAAAATATTTGACATATTCTCTAATCGAAGGGAAATATTCTCTTGCTTTTCTTTCTAATTGTATCCTTAAAACATTTAATACATCATTTTCTTGAATAGCTTCATCAATATTATAGATTACCTCAACCCCAAGTTCTTCAATAAATTTAGGAATCATAGTTGAAGGACCACAGACAGATACCTTAGCACCCATTGTTTTTAATGCAAAAATATTTGAAAGTGCAACTCTACTGTGAGCAATATCTCCAACAATACAAACCTTTAAATTTTCAAAACTCCCCTTTTTCTCTCTGATTGTATATAAATCTAAAAGGGCTTGTGTTGGATGTTCGTGTATTCCATCTCCAGCATTTATAATATTAGCATCACAAAGTTTGGTCAACATATATGGAGTTCCTGCGACGGAGTGTCTTATAACAATCATATCTACTTTCATTGCTTCGATATTTTTAACAGTATCTTTAAGTGACTCTCCCTTACTCACACTACTGGTTGAAACGGAGAAATTAATTGCATCGGCAGAAAGTCTTTTTTCAGCTAATTCAAATGATATTCTTGTCCTTGTAGAATTTTCATAAAACAAATTTACTATTGTCTTACCTTGTAAAGTGGGAACTCTTTTGATAGGTCTTTCTAAAATTTCTTTGAAAGTATTTGCAGTGTCTAAAATTAATTGAATATCTTCTTTAGGTACATTTTGCATTCCAAGAAGATGCCGATTAGATAAAGGCATAAAACTCCGTTACTTGTTTTCATTTTCAATTAGATAAATTGCATCCTCACCATCGATTTCCTCGACTTTGAGTTTTATTTCTTCCTTATATGCAGTTGGAATATTTTTTCCAACATAGTCAGCTCTAATAGGTAGTTCTCTATGACCTCTATCGACTAATATGCATAATTGAATAGAACTTGGTCTACCAAATTCCATTATTGCATTTAAGGCTGACCTAACTGTTCTTCCTGTGTATAAAACATCATCTACAAGAATTACGTCTTTATCGTTAATATCGAAAGTGATATTTGAAACTGAAACCTGCGGCTGCTTTATTCTAGTTCTAAAATCATCTCGATAAAGAGTAACATCTAAAACTCCCAAAGGTAGTTCAATACCTTCAATCTGTTTAATCTTTTCTCTCAATCTCTTTGCAAGGTATTCTCCTCGTGTTCTCATACCGATGAGGACAAGATTTTTAGAGCCCTTGTTCTTCTCAAGAATTTCGTGAGCCATTCTCACTAAAATTCTGTCGATTGTTTCCTTATCTGCTAATTTTGCTTTGATATTCATATAAAAAAATACCTCATCAGAAAAATTATTTTTTCCAATGAGGTTTTATAATTTTTAGATTAATGTTTTTATTCATTACTTAAGATCCTTCTCCATCTCGCTGAATGGAATTAAAGGTTAAAAAAAAGGGAACTTATTCAGTTCCCTTTTGAAAATTAATTATTTAATATGAAATTCAATTCTTCTATTATAGAATCTTGATTGTTCATCCATCTCTTTAAAGAGTAGATTTCTCTTGCCCATTCCGACAGTAGTAATTCTAGAAGCATCAACACCTTTAGCTACTAAGAATTTTTTAACTGCTTCAGCTCTCTTTAAAGATAACTGATCATTGTATTTATCTGAGCCAATTTGGTCTGTATGACCTTGAATTTCAACCTTTATACCAGGATTCTTTAGCAGAATTTCAGCCGCATTGTTGAGAATTGGATAAGCTTCTGGACGTAATGTAGCTTTGTTGAAGTCAAAGTTTACACCAACAAGAACCCATTTATCGGAAACTTGTTGAACTTTACCACTATGTTTTTTAATTAATTCTTCAATTCTTCCGTAGTCCACAACAGTTGGTTCTGTTCTATATCTTCTGACGATCTCTTCAATTCTATCATAATCTATTGTAGCTGAAACACCCTCATACAAACGACATAGATTTGATGGTTCTCCTTTATCAAAGTAGTATAGTAATCCTAAATTAAATCTCATCCAAGTATCATTACTTCCTCCAAGTAAACCATTACCATAGTCTTCTTTTCCGTCCATTTTACTGGAAGGCATTGTTGTGTAATTTAGTTCTGTTAAAAGTTTCCAATCATCAGCAATTTTCCATTCTGCACCAAAACCGAGGTTAAACATATAATCTAAATAACTCTTGTTATTAAGCGCTCGATTGAGAGTATTTTCTAATGTGTAATAGTTTATTCCAAAACCAAAACTCATAAAAGGTGATATAGGCTCACAAGGTACAAAATAATATAATAAATCTACATCCCCAGCTATCATATCATTTTTGGTGGATTTCTGTAGATTTGGATTATAATAATGTGCTCTTGCGTGGTAATATCCACCTTTTAATCTCAACCCAATATGTTCAGAAAAATTTTTCTGAATTGAGAGAAAACCTCCGAAGTTAAAGTCAATTGGTTCAACATTAATATCTGTGCTCATTAACCTGGGATAAGTCGCT
>JANWVQ010000092.1 GCA_025056745.1 Ignavibacterium sp. | reverse complement strand
ATTCGAACCCCCGGTAGCCGTTAAGACTACAACGGTTTTCAAGACCGCCGCTTTCAACCACTCAGCCACCTCTCCCAAATGATAAGAACTTTAATTTTGGTCTGCAAATATAATCAGTCAAATGAAGTTCATCAAAAATTATTTTTCGTATTTCCAGTTACGATGTTTACCTTCGGATATCCACTCGATCGCTTGTTTAATTCTTTTCTTTCGGGTTTCTTCTCGTTTGGCTTCTGCAATCCATTCTGCATACTCACGTTTATGCGAAGGTGAAAAGTTTTCAAATACTGATTTGGCTTTCTTATTATTTGAAAGTTCCTTTAAGAAATCTTCAGGAATTTCTATGTCAGTTGTTTTTCTCGACTTTTTGACAGAAGAAACTTTAACCCCATTCTCATTTAGTTTCATTGCTTCTTTAATTAGAAAAATAAGCTTTTTTTCTGATGGCAAATCTTTAAGAGAAGTAATTTTACCAAAGTTTCCCATACCTTCTTCTGATTTGGTAAAATTCATCAATTGCGATTTTGAAAATCCAAATGCACAATGCTGTTTGAAAGAAGCCATATAACATAATGAACCTTTGTATTCAAAGTTGGGAAATCCCCACTTGATAGTTTCCTGAACATCTGGACAGGTTTTGTGAATCAATTCTCTTAGATAAATCAAAATTGGTTTTGCAAAGTCTGCAGAGTTAAAAATATATTCATCAATCCGAGAATCTTTAATTGACATAGAAATTCCTTATTTGTCGGTTAATCTATCTGAAAAATATTTTTTAAAACTGATCGAGTATTAAATTAAATTAAAAATTATTCCAATTATAAAAATTAGAGCAATTAAATTTTTAACCGTGTAAAGTTATTTTATTCAATTGAGAAACTTAAGTCATAAAATCATTTTAGAATATTAAGTCAGAATATTTATGTAATAACTTACTTTGTAAAAACCAATCCAGCTCTCTCAGATACATCAACTTTTATTGTATCACCATTGTCAAACTTTCCAGCAAGTAATTCTTGTGCAAGAGGATTAACAAGATATTTTTGAATTACTCTTTTCAGAGGTCTTGCACCAAATGTAACATCATAACCTGTTTGTGCAAGCCAATCTTTTGCATCGTCACTTACAATTATAGTTATTTCTCTTTCGCTCAATTGTTTTTGAACTCTTTCAAGTTGTATGTCAACAATCTTCCTGATTTCTTTTCTCGTTAAAGGTTTGAATAATACGATTTCATCAATTCTATTTAGAAATTCGGGGCGAATGGTTCTTCTAAGTAAATCATAAAGTTGCTCTCTAAGTTCACCCATTACAACATCAATTCTATCTTCTAAAACTGCATCAAGTTTGTCTTGAATGATATGTGAACCAAGGTTAGAGGTCATAATTATAATTGTATTTTTGAAATTGACTGTTCTACCTTGATTGTCAGTTAATCTGCCATCATCAAGCACTTGAAGCAGAATATTGAAGACATCTGGATGAGCTTTTTCAATTTCATCAAGTAAAACAACAGAATAAGGTCTTCTTCGTACTGCTTCGGTCAATTGTCCGCCTTCTTCATAACCAACGTATCCAGGAGGTGCTCCAATTAGTCTTGAGACAGAGAACTTTTCCATATATTCACTCATGTCAATTCTAATCATAGCGTGTTCATCATCGAAAAGAAATTCTGCGAGAGCTCTTGCTAACTCAGTCTTACCGACGCCAGTAGTTCCAAGAAATATAAATGAACCAATAGGTCTATTAACATCTTGCAATCCACTTCTTGCTCTTCGTATTGCATTTGCAACAGCGATAACTGCTTCTTCTTGACCAACTACTCTTTTATGAAGTTCTTCCTCTAATCTGAGGAGTTTACTTCTTTCGCTTTCAAGCATTTTACTAACAGGGATTCCAGTCCATTTAGAGACAATTTCAGCAATATCTTCAGCATCAACTTCTTCTTTAAGCATTTTTTTGTTTTTCTGAATTTCAGCAAGTCTTTGAGTTTCTTCTCTGAGTTTTTTTTCTAGTTCGACAATCTTACCATAGCGTATTTCAGCAACTTTACCGAAATTACCTTCTCTTTCGTATCGTTCAGCTTCAAGTTTTAAGTTTTCTATTTCACTTTTCATCGAACGAATCATCTGAATTTTTTCTTTTTCAAGTTCCCAGTGAATTTTAAGTTTACTTCGCTCTTCATTTAGTTCAGATAATTCTTGTTCAAGTTCTGATAATCTTTTAGCAGAAGCGTCATCTTTTTCGCGTTTTAATGCTTCTCTTTCAATTTCAAGTTGTTTAATTTTTCTCTCGAGCGCATCAAGTTCTTCAGGCATAGAGTCAATTTCGATTCTTAATTTTGAAGCTGCCTCATCTATGAGGTCAATTGCCTTATCTGGTAAGAATCTGTCTGTTATATATCGAACAGACAATTGAACAGCAGCTACAATTGCACCATCAGTGATTCGAACACCGTGATGAACTTCGTATTTTTCTTTCAAACCTCTAAGAATCGATATAGCATCTTCTTCGGATGGTTCGTCAACAAAAACTGGTTGAAATCTTCGCTCAAGTGCAGGATCTTTTTCGATATGTTTTCTGTATTCATCCAAAGTTGTAGCTCCGATTGCGTGAAGTTCGCCACGTGCTAAAGCAGGTTTAAGAATATTTGCTGCATCCATAGCACCTTGCGTAGCGCCAGCTCCTACGAGAGTATGAAGCTCGTCTATGAATAGAATTATTTCACCGTTTGATTCCTGAACTTCTTTAATTACTGCCTTTAATCTTTCTTCGAATTGTCCTCTGAACTGAGTGCCTGCAATTAATGCTCCCATATCGAGAGCAACAATTCTTTTTGTTTTAAGATTTTCGGGAACATCGCCAGCAATAATTCTGTGTGCAATTCCTTCGGCTATTGCTGTTTTACCAACTCCTGGCTCGCCTATCAGAACAGGATTATTTTTGGTTCTTCTCGATAAAACCTGAAGCACTCTTCTTATTTCTTCATCGCGGCCAATTACCGGATCAAGTTTTCCTTGACGAGCGAGTTCATTCAAATCCCTACCATATTTTTCAAGAGCTTGATAAGTATCTTCAGGATTTTGAGAGGTCACTCTTTGGGTTCCACGAACAGTTTTTAATGCTAAAAGAATTTCGTTATAAGTAATTCCATTTTCTCTTAGAAGTTGACCAGCTTTACCTGGATCGCTAGCAAGAGCTAATAAAAGATGTTCTGTTGATACATATTCATCTTTTAGATTTTTTGCTTCATCAGCTGCGTTATCAAAAAGTTTTGCTAATGAGCTCGACATTTGTTGATTTCCTAAACCAGTTCCACTGACTTTAGGAAGTTTTTCAAGAAGCTCATTAACTTTTATTTTGATTGCGTTTAAGTTCCCGCCAGTTTTTTTAATGATAGTCTCTGCAATGTTTCCGCTTTCTTGGACTATTGCAGCAAGTATATGCTCAGGTTCAACTATTTGGTTGTTGTAGTTCTGCGCAATTTCAATTGCACTCTGAACTATTTCCTGTGCTTTTACTGTAAGTCTATTAAAGTTAAATGCCATAATTTTAAACTCCTTTCATCTTAGTGTCTTAGTGACTTTGAGGCATTGAGTTTTTCGCCACAAAGACTCAAAGTCACAAAGTTTTTATTCGATTTTCTTTTTGTATAATTCGCTTGCTTCAGTTAACATTTTATTAAGTCTGTTAACAAGTTTATGTGGATCATCTAAATTTCCTTCGAGCAACAAGGCAGATTCATAAAGTTGCTCTGTTGTGTCTTTAATGAAATCATCATTAGAGTTTTTCTTGAATATTTCAATTAGATTTCTGATTAATTTATGATCTTTGTTTATTTCTAAAATGAATTCCTGATTTGGAATCTTAACTTCGTTATTTGACATTTTGAGAATTTTTCTCATCGTTGAAGTGATAGAATCATCTGAATTTACTAAACAAGAAGGACTTTCCTTTAATCGTTTTGATTGACGAACTTCTTTTACTCTATCACCAAGAATTTTTTTCATTTTATCAAGTAAACTATCGAAGTGTTTTTCATCATCTTTTGATAGAGATTCAAATTTCTCTTTTGACTCAGAAACATCTTCAAACTTTTCCAAAGACTTAAGATCTACGGTATCAACTGACTTAAATTCATAATCTTTATACTTTCTGATCGATGTAACTACCAATTCATCAACTGGATCATAAAGGTATAATACTTCAATTCCTTTTGATTTGAAGATTTCCAAGTGAGGATTAAGATCAATTGCCTCTCGATTTGCTCCAAAGGCGAAGTAAATTTCTTTTTGATCTTTTTTCATTCTTGAGAGATAATCCTCCAATGAAATAAGTTCTTTTTCATCTTTACAAGCTGATGAATTGAATCTTAAAAGTTGTTGATATTTATCTGCATTTTGAAAGTCCATATAACCAAGTTTGAAAATTCTTCCGTGCTCTTTCCAAAAATCGGCGTATCTCTCAGGACTTTCTTTTGCTACTTTTTGAAGATGAGAAAGAACATTAGAAGTAACACTATTAGCAATCTTTGTAAAGATGATATTTTCCTGAAGAGTTTCCCTTGAAATATTAAGTGGTAAATCTTCAGAGTCAACGACACCTTTAACGAAGCTCAGATATTCGGGTAATAAATCTTTGTTTTGATGTTGAATTAAAACTCTTCTGACGTATAAATCTAAACCATAATCATCTTTGCTCCATCTCCAGAATTCATAACTTTTCTTAGGAATGAAAAGAAGAGCATTGAATTGAATTGGTGCATCAACAGATGTGTGAATTATTTCTAATGGTTCTTCATTATCATAAGTTAAAAACTTGTAGAACTCCACATATTGTTCTTTTTTTATTGAAGATTTAGGTTCACGCCAGATTGCGGGAATTGTATTAATCTTTTCATTTTTCAGATAAATTGGGAAAGAAATAAAATTAGAGTGTCTTTTTATAATACCTTCGAGACGATATTTATCTGCGAATTCTTTAGCATCATCTTTCAGGTAAATTTCGATTGTAGTACCTCTTTTAATTTTTTCATCTAACTCAGCGATTTCATAATCACCTAAACCATCGGATCTCCACTCAACTGCAGGTTCATCTTTTCTAAATGATTTTGATTTAATAATTACTTCTTTAGCAACCATAAAGACCGAATAGAAACCGATTCCAAACTTTCCAATTATATTATTAGCGGCATCTTTATTTTCTGCGAGTTGTTTAAGAAATTCCTCAGAGCCTGATTTTGCAATAGTTCCAATGTTTAGAATCATTTCATCGCGGGTCATTCCTATTCCAGTATCGGAGATGGTGATAATATTTTTCTTTTCGTCAAAATCAATTCTTATTTCAAGTGGTAAATCGTTATCGGCTATTTCAGTGCCTCTGTTTGATTCAAATCTTAACTTATCAAGTGCATCAGAAGCATTTGATATCAGCTCACGTAAAAATATTTCTCTGCTTGTATATAATGAATGAACAAGAATATCTAAAAGCTTTTTAGTCTCTGCTTTGAATTCGTATTTGGTTTTATGAAGTTCGCTCATATTAACTCCTCAAATTATTTTCTCATATCTCTTAATTTTCTGAAAAGGTTTTTTTCTTCTTCGGATAAATTTTTAGGGATATTGACGTAAACTTTAACAAACAAATCGCCACGTGTTCCATCTTCATTTATCATTCCTAGATTCTTAAGTCTTAGTGTTTTACCAGATTCAGTGCCTTCAGGAATGGTTAAGTTTATTTTTTTCCCATCTAAAGTTTTGATAGTCTCTTTTCCTCCAAGTACAGCAGTGTAAAGATCAATATCGAGATTGAAATACAAATCATTATCTTTTATTTCATAAAATGGATGTTTGAGAATATGGATTTTGAGATACAAATCACCTTTAGGACCGTTTGGAGTTTTGGAACGTCCAAGTCCTTTCAATCTTAATTTCTGTCCGTCTTTAATTCCGGGATTAATTTTTATTTTGACCTTTTTACCATCAATATTGATTTGTCTTTCGCAACCGTTAAAAGCATCTTCGAGAGTGATATTTAGATCGGCTTCAACATCGATTGCGCTGGACTTTGATTTGGTTGAGCCTGAAAAGAAATCGCTTTCTTTTGTTGAGCTTCGGCGACCAAAAAACGATTCAAAGAATTCTGAAAATCCACCAAGGTTATCGAAAATGTCTCTGAAATCGTGTGAAAATTCAAATGATCCTGATTGTGATCTTCTTCCACCACCGAAATTAGTAAAGAATTCATCGAATCCACGTCCAGTGCTTTGGTAATTTTTCCAATTAGCACCGAGCATATCATATTTTTTTCTTTTTTCTGGATCGCTTAAAACTTCATTTGCTTCGGTGATTTCTTTGAATTTTTCTTCGGCGGATTTATCACCAGGATTTCTATCAGGATGATATTTCATTGCAAGTTTTCGATATGCTTTTTTAATCTCATCCTGAGTAGCATTTTTATCGACACCTAATATTTTATAGTAATCTTTGAATTCCATAGACAAATAATATCTGATTTATTTATCACAAAAGTCAACAAATATTATTTAAAAGAAAAGGGTAACTGTTTAAGTTACCCTTTCCCAAAACCAAGGGACTCTATGACGAGTTTTTCAGAATTATTTAACTTTAATTTCAATTTCTTTTGGTTTTGCTTCTTCAGCTTTTGGTATTACAATTGTTAATTGACCATCCTTGAACTCAGCAGAAATTTCATTTTCCTTAATATGCTCTGGCAAATTGAATGATCTGTAGTATTTACCGAAAACTCTTTCTATTCTGTGGCATTTAGCATCTTTGTGTTCTTGTTCTTGAACTCTTTCACCGCTGATGCTTAACTGACCATTAGCATAGGAGATCTTTACGTCTTCTTTCTTAATTCCTGGTAAATCAAGCTTTAATGTATATTTATCTTTGTCCTCGTAGATATCTGTTAATGGCATCCAAACGGCATTTTCATATTCATCGTTGTCTTTTGTTCTTGTGATTCCGAATCTGTTTTCAAGAGCGCTGAACATTCTGTTGAACTCTTTCTCGAGTTCGATTAACTCTCTCATTGGATTGAATTTAATGAGTGTCATATTTAATCCCTCCTTTCTTGTTTTGTTTTACTTTTTTATTGTTTGCCTATATTATCTCAACCGATGTGCCAAAGTTTTGTATTTACGTAAGTCATTAAATTATAATAACTTAATGCAAATCAATGTTAAGCTTGAATTCTCTTGAAAAAATGGCTTAATATATGTCATATAGTAATATGATATGAAATTTTTTGTCGCTAGTGATAATTATTGTCTTATTGTGCGCCAATATTTCTGTAATGAGAAAATAAGGTTAGTAAAAGACCATTCAATGATGGGAGAACTTAGATTAGAGTTTTGAAT
>JANWVQ010000087.1 GCA_025056745.1 Ignavibacterium sp. | reverse complement strand
TACGTTTCAGAGAGATTGAACAAATTGAAAGAGACGATTAAATCTGAAAGGGGTAAAGAGTTACTTAATAAATTTATCTATATCAGAGAAAACGAATTTTTCCCTAAAAGACAAGAGGTACTAAACTTATATGAAGCAGGTAAGAAAGAAGAAGCTATAAAATTACTTTTTGGAGATTTTAGAAAAGCACAAAATGATTATATTAATGCCGTTTCTGAGCTAATAAAATATCAAACAGAATTAGTAATTAAAGCTGGGGATAATGTTCAGGAAACATACGATAATTCAAAGCTAATTTTAATAGGTGTAGGCTTAGTCTCATTAATTTTTGTAATATCTTTTGGATTTTTAGTTACAAGAAATATTATCGAGCCAGTTCAAAAAGTTAAAGATAGAATGTCACAATTGGAGACAAAATGTTTAACAAACCTTGAAAACGGATTATTACTATTTTCTAAAGGTGATTTGTCTGCAAAAGTAGAAAAGGTAACTCAGCCTTTACAAATTGATAGGAAAGATGAAGTCGGTGAAATGGCAAAAGTTTTTGATAATATGCTACTAAAAGCTCAAAAAGGAATTGATTCTTACGAAGTTTCAAGAAATAAAATATTAGAACTTACAGACGAACTTCAAAAACTTATTCAGTTTGCAAAAGAAGGAATGTTGGATAATCGTGGTAATATAGAAAAATTTAAAGGAGTTTATAAAGAAATAATTCAAGGCTTCAATCAAACTTTAGATGCTATTGTTAATCCAATTCAAGAAGGAGCGTATTGCCTCGAAGTAATGGCAACAGGTGATTTTACTGTAAGAATGGATACTAATTTCAAAGGTCAATTTAGAAAAATTGCTGATAGCATAAATAATCTTGGTGAATCTGTAAGTAAATTATTGAAACAAGTAATTGATGCAACACAGGCAACCAGTAGCGCTGCATCACAAATTTCATCAAGTTCAGAAGAATTAGCTTCAGGAAGTCAAGAGCTAAGTTCTCAAGTTCACGAAATTGCTTCTGCAGTTGAGCAAATGACTTCAACAATTCTGCAAACAACAAAAAGCACAAATAAAACAGCAGAGAACTCCAAAAACGCTGTTGAGATTGCACAAAAAGGCGGAGAAGTAATAATTCAAACAGTTGAAGGTATTACCAGAATTGCTGATGTAGTAAATAAAGCTGCAGAAATAATTCAGGAGTTGGGAAAAAATAGTCAACAAATAGGTGATATTGTCCAAGTAATTGATGAAATTGCAGATCAAACTAATCTTTTAGCATTGAATGCAGCAATTGAAGCTGCTCGAGCTGGAGAGCAAGGACGAGGATTTGCAGTTGTAGCTGATGAAGTTAGAAAATTGGCTGAAAGAACAACAAAAGCTACAAAAGAAATAGCTCAAATGATAAGAAAAATTCAAGTAGATACACAAAACGCAGTTGACTCTGTGGCAGAGGGCTCTGTAGTAGTTGAAGAAGGTAAGAAACTTGCATCTAAAGCGGGTGAATCTTTGAAACAAATAATTTCAAGTGCTAATGAAGTAGTTGATTTAGCTAATCAGGTCGCCTCTGCAAGCGAAGAACAATCAAGTACAGCAGAACAAATTAGTAGGAACATTGAATCAATAAGTCACGTCACAAATGAGTCAGCAGCAGGAATTCAACAAATTGCAAGAGCAGCCGATGATCTTAATAGATTAACAGAAAATTTGAGCAATATTGTCGCTCAATTCAAAGTTGATGTGGGAGTTCAAAAAAGTGATTATTATTTAAGAGCTAATGGAAAATTGGTTAAAAATAGATAATCAAGAAAGGATTTAACTATGAATTATCAAAATAAAAATCAAGAAGTAGATGAAATCCTTCAATTGGTTTCGTTCAAAATCGGAAATGAAGAATTTGGAATAGATATATTAAAAGTAGAAGAGATTATTAGAATTATTTCAATTACAAAAATTCCAAATGCACCGGAGTTTATTGAAGGAGTTGTGAATTTAAGAGGTCGAGTGATTCCAGTTGTGAATTTAAGAACTCGTTTAGGTTTTGAAAGAAAAGAATTTGATAATCAAACCAGAGTAATTGTTGTTGAAGTAAATGGAAGTACTTTAGGATTTATTGTTGATTCAGTTAGAGAAGTTTTAAGAATACCAAAGTCAATTACAGAGCCACCACCAGCATTGACAACGAGTATAAATACAGAATACATAACTGCTGTTGGTAAATTAGAAGATCGTTTATTAATACTTTTAGATTTGGAAAAGGTACTAACAAATCAACAAAAAGAAGAATTAAAGGATATGCAAATGTAATTTTTAATAACACATATACCACCTAAGATTACCCTAAAAATCATAAGCCCTCCAAACTCCTCGGCAACGCTCCGGTAATTTTTATCGGAGCGTTTGCTTTTATTGGGAAAAATCAAGTTCAAGATTAAAACTTTGTGTCTTGGTGTCTTTGTGGCATAATACTAACCACTTCAGTCAAAAAGTGCACGAAGAGGAAAGAAAAATGATTGAAAGATTGAATGAGGGATTGGGAAAGTTTGATAGGAGTTTAAGTTCGAGTTCAAGCTCAGGTTCAAGTTCAAGTTTAAGTTCAAAAATGTTCTTAATCTCAATTACAAATATTTCCTTAAATACTTGCCAGTCCAGGAATTTTCATTTTTTGCAATTTCTTCTGGAGTTCCGGTTGCGACAACGTATCCACCTTTATCACCAGCTTCAGGTCCTAAATCAATTATATAATCAGCACATTTAATAACATCAAGATTGTGTTCAATAATTACAATAGAGTTTCTTCTTTCTAACAAAGTTTCAAAAGCTTTAAGCAACTTTGATATATCGTGAAAATGAAGGCCTGTGGTTGGTTCATCGAAAATGAAAAGAATTTGTTTTTTCTCCCTTTGAGCAGCTAAATAAGAAGCAAGTTTTATTCTTTGAGCTTCACCACCAGATAAAGTCGTTGAAGGCTGACCAAGTTTTATATAATCTAATCCAACATCTGAAAGCAAAGTTAGAAGTTTCACAATTTTTTCTTTATCCTCGAAAAACTTTATCGCTTCTGATACAGTCATATCAAGAACATCAATAATATTTTTACCTTTGTAAGTAATATCTCTCACCTCTTTTTTGAAACGAGTTCCTTTACATTCCTCACATTCTAAATATAGATCAGCAAGAAATTGCATTTCGACCATAATATAACCTTCGCCCTGACAAGTTTCACATCTTCCACCAGGAACATTGAAAGAAAAATATCCGGGAGTATATCCTCGTGCTTTTGCTTGATGAGTTGAAGCAAAAACTTCTCTTATTAACTCAAAAACTTTGATGTAACTTGCGGGATTAGAGCGAGGACTTCTACCAATAGGACTTTGATCAACGATTACAACATCATCAATATATTCAGCACCAGTAATATCATCATACTTTCCAATATACTCAGGCGCCATCCCAAAGTATTTTGCTAATCCAGCATAAAGGATATTATGAACCAAAGTACTTTTTCCAGAGCCACTAACACCAGTTACAACTACAAATTTGTTAAGAGGAAATTCAACATCAATATTTTTTAAGTTGTTTTCTTTTGCTCCGAAGATTTTTATAGATTTAGTTTGAATTGTATTTCGTTTTGAAGGAACAGGAATTTTTAATTTGCCGGAGAGATATTTTCCGGTTAGTGAATTGGGATTATTCATTAATTCTTCAACTGTTCCTGAAGCAACAATTTGTCCGCCTTTTAATCCTGCCTCAGGACCCAAATCAAAAATTAAATCAGCATTTTTTATCATTTCTTCATCGTGCTCGACAACAAGAACTGTATTACCAATGTCTCTAAGATTTTTTAACAAAGAAATCAACTTTGAATTATCTCTGGGATGAAGTCCAATACTTGGTTCATCCAGAACATACAAAGTCCCAACTAATGCTGAGCCTAAAGAAGTTGCGAGGTTTATTCTTTGTGTTTCACCTCCAGATAAAGTGTTACTTATTCGATCGAGAGTTAAATAAGAGAGACCAACATTATTTAAGAATCGTAATCTTTTTATTATCTCTTGTAAAATTCTATCAGCAACTTTAAAGTCGTATTCAGACAACTCAAGTTCTTCAAAAAACTTTAGTGATTGTTCAATTGGAAGTTTTACTATATCATAAATTGATTTATCAGCAATTTTAATTTGAAGAGCCTCTCTTCTTAGCCGAGCACCTTTGCAAGCTGGACAAGTTGTATAGCCCCTATATCTACTCAATAAAATTCTTATATGCATTTTATAAGTGTGTTTTTCAAGCTCCTCAAAGAATCCATCTATTCCGATATAACTTCCAAAGCCTTTTCGGATAAGATTAACTTGTTCTTCTGAAAGTTTGTAGAAAGGTACGTTCAAAGGAATATTATAATCTTTTGCATTTCTTATCAGCTCTCTTAGATGAATGCTGTGCTTTGCTGATTTGAAAGGAGCAATCGCGCCTTCCATTATACTCAAATTGGGATTTGGAATAACAAGATTCATATCAATTCCCATAACTTTACTAAAACCTTGACAAACCGGACAAGCACCAAATGGATTATTAAAAGAAAAAAAACGGGGTTCGGGTTCTTCGTATCTAATTCCACAGCATTCATAAAACTTGTTAAATTCTTTCAGTTCACCAGACTCAGCATCAATAATAACTAAACGATTTTCACCTTCTTTAAAAGTAACTTCTATAGAGTCAGCTAAATCATCAACCGTATCTTTATTTAATTTAAATCTTTCAATTATAACAAAAACGTCATTCTTTGATTTTGGTAAGAAATCCTCATCGTTCAAATCGTGATAAGAATTTTCTGCATAGATTCTAAAAAAGCCACGTCTCTTGATCAAATCAATCTCTTCTTTAACTGAATGGCCTTCGTGGTCGTGCATTGGGAAAGCAAGGTAAAATTTAGAATTTTCTTTTTGATCTTTTAACCAGTTTAAAACGGTTGGAGTATTAGCTTTTTTAACTTCATTTCCGCAGGAAAAACAT
>JANWVQ010000175.1 GCA_025056745.1 Ignavibacterium sp. | reverse complement strand
GTAATACTTTAATTAATTGATAAATTTGTTTTCAAAATTTTGGTTTGCTAAATGAATAAAGAATTTTGGGATGAAAGATTTTCTACAGATGAGTATATATATGGAACAGAACCAAACGAGGTCCTTCGAGAACAAATAATTTCATTAAAGCCAGGAAAAATATTTTTGCCCGCTGAAGGAGAAGGAAGAAATGCAGTTTTTGCTGCTTTTTTAGGATGGAAGGTAGATGTTGCTGATTTCAGTGAAAAAGCAAGAGAAAAAGCCTTAAAGCTTGCAAGAGAGAAGAATGCTCAAATAAATTACATTTTATCAGACATATTAGAATACAAATATCCTGAGAAGTATTATGATTTAGATGGAATATTTTTTTTACGCCTTTCATACAAAGACAGAATTTATTTTTTTAATAAAATAATATCATCATTAAAAATTGGTGGATTGGTAATTATCGAAGTGTTCAATGAAAACCAAATGAAAAATAACTTTAGAGGCCTTAAGAATTTGGAAGTACTCTATGATGAAGAAGAAATTAAAGAATACTTTAATAGTTTAAAGAAATTATTTATTCTGAGTTTAGTAATAGACCTAAACGAAGGAAATTACCACAAAGGAAAAGCTAATGTGATCAGATTTATTGGAATAAAAAAATGAAAAAAGCTCTTTTTATTACTTACTATTGGCCACCTTCTGGTAAAGCATCAATTCATTGGCCTTTGGATATAATGACGCATCTTCAAAATTATGGTTGGCAACCTATTGTTCTAACAACTAAAAACGAAACTTTCACAAGTAAAGATGAGAGCTTACTTAAAAAAGTTAATCCTAATTGGAATGTAATTCAAGCAAAAGCAATTGAGCCTTTTAATATTTACAGGAAATTTATCGGGAAGAAACAAAACGAAAAATTAGTTGAATCAGAGACTGTTTCATTAGAAAATAAAAGTTTTCAACACAGAGTTTCTATTTGGATAAGGATGAATCTTTTCATCCCTGATGCAAGAATAGGTTGGTATTTTCCTGCAATTAAAGAAATAAAAAAATTTATTACTAAGGAAAAAATTGATGCAATAATCTCCATAGGGCCACCTCATACTACACATCTAATTGGGAAAAAAATTTCTTGTCAATTCGATATTCCTTTTTATCCAGTTTTTATTGATCCGTGGGTTGATATTTCATACTATAGAAACTTTAAGAGAAGCAAGATAACATTAATGATTGACAATCATCTCGAAAAATCTGTAGTTGTTAAATCTAAAAAAATCATTTTTGTCACTAATTCAATGAAAGAAGATTTTGTAAAGAAATATCCTTACATAAAAGATAAATCATTTGTTCTGTATTGGGGTTATAATGAAGAAGATTTTCACCCTATATCTTTTGATATCTTAAATATGGAAAATAAAACTTCAGACGAAAAGGTAATTGTGCACGCTGGAAATATATTTGATTATCAAAATCCAGAAAGTCTGTGGAGAGTAATTAAACAAAAAATTGATAGTGGAGAGAAATTTAAAGTAAAATTTATAGGCACTGTTTCTCCATTAGTTAAGCAATCAATAAAAAATTATAAACTTGATTCTGTAACTGAATATTTAGGATTCCTACCATACAAAGATATGATAATAGAATTATTCAAAGCTGATTATTTATTAGTATGTGTAACAGAAAAAAGACACGTACCAGGAAAACTTTTTGAATATATGAGAGTTGGAAAACCAATTATTGCATTTGGTAATGATAATGATGAAGTAAAATCTATACTTCAATCTTCTGGAACTGGCTATTTATTCAGTTATGATGATGATGTGGATTTGGATTATTATAACAAATTGAATCTTAAAAGAAATCTAGAGATAATAAAACAATTTGATAGAAAAGAAATAGCAAAAAAGCTTGCAGAAATTTTATGTTGAAAATTCTATACGACCATCAATGTTTTTCCAATCAAGATTTTGGAGGTATTTCGAGATATTTTGTAGAGTTAATAAAAAACATTAATAAACTTGATTTAGCTCACGCAAACTTATCTTTAGTTTTTTCTAATAATAATTATTTAACTGAGATTGAGGGAATAAAAACAAAATCATTTTTTAAGGATAAGAAATTCACAGGAAAAGTTACTTTGTTAAATTATATCAACACACCAAATACAATAATTGAGCTACTCAAAAATGATTATGATATTTTCCATCCAACTTATTATAGACCATATTTTTTAAAGTTCCTAAGCAATAAGCCTTTTATATTAACAGTTCATGATATGACGCACGAACTCTATCCGCAGACCGTTAATCGTTTTGATAAGACAGCAAAGTATAAGAGAATTTTGGTAAATAAAGCAAAAAAAATTATTGCTGTTTCTCATAATACTAAGAATGATCTAATTAAGATATTAAATGTCCCAGAACAAAAAATAGAGGTCATTTATCTTGCTTCGTCTATTGAAAAAAAATTTGCAATAAGTAAAGAAAATTTTAATCTACCAGATAGATATATTTTATATGTTGGGAACAGAAAGTGGTATAAAAATTTTCAAAATTTATTACTTGCATTTGTAAAACTGTCCCAAATAGATGATAAATTACATTTAATTTGTTCAGGAGGAGGAAGTTTTAATAGTGCAGAAAAAATAAAATTTAAAGAATTTGGTTTGACAAATAAAATTATACATAAACCAGCTGATAATGTTACTCTTGCAACTTTATATGCCAACTCGCTAGCATTTGTTTTCCCATCGTTTTATGAAGGTTTTGGAATACCAGTAATAGAAGCCATGAATTGTGACTGTCCTTTAGTATTGAGTAATGTTAGTTCACTACCTGAATTGGCAAAAGATGCTGCAATTTATTTCGATCCTAAAGATGTTAATGATATTATTAGTGCAATATCTCAAGTAATTTTTAATGAAGATTATAGACA
>JANWVQ010000126.1 GCA_025056745.1 Ignavibacterium sp. | reverse complement strand
CTAATCTGTGTCATCCGTGTTCCATTTCGGGTAATTTTAAGTGTTGGGTGTTATATGGATTGGTTGATTGGTTGTTGTTTGTCAATTATAAATTATAAATTCTGCATTTTCAATGTGGCTAAAGCCAGTTGGTATTTTAGTTTTTCTTTTCTCAGTTGGCTAAAGCCGACTGTAATTTTATCCGTAAAAATCAGTTTAATCCGTGTCATCCGTGTTCCATTTCGGGTAATTTTAAGTGTTGGGTGTTATATGGATTGGTTGATTGGTTGTTGTTTGTCAATTATACATTATAAATTCTGCATTATCAATGTGGCTAAAGCCGAAGTATTTTTCTAATCTTTTTTCAGTTGGCTAAAGCCGACTGTAATCTTATCTGTGAATAAGACTCTAAGGCACGAGGTTTCTTTGTATCTTTGTGGCAAGATAAATTAATAATGTGTGTTTAAATTTGAATGTTTAATCAATGTATCTCAGGAAAACTGTAATTTTATAAACGAATATCTCTATTAAATTTTTATCTGTTAATTGATCAAAGAATTATCTCGACCTATTAGTAAATCCTCTGCAATTTTTTTTATATCTTCTCTGATTTTTTCATAATCTGGTTTTTTAGTCCATTTTATCAAATTTAGTTTTGAAATTGGAAATGAACTAATGATTTCATATAAAATAATTGGATCCAAGCCTGCTTCTTTTGTTTTTGCTTCAGAGATAATTTCTTTGTAATTGAATTTATAGTTTTTACAAATTATCCAAATATCAACTATATCCTTTACTTCATATCTTAAAAGAGCAGTGAATTTATTTGATAAAATATTTCTCAGGTTATCTACTCTTAGAAGAACTGGGTGAATTATTGTTTCACCATAGTAAGGCGCAATATCATTTACTAAATCTATTTTCAATGTAAAT
This sequence comes from Ignavibacterium sp., assembly GCA_025056745.1. Lineage (GTDB taxonomy): Bacteria > Bacteroidota > Ignavibacteria > Ignavibacteriales > Ignavibacteriaceae > Ignavibacterium. Next base: position 1,164 of record JANWVQ010000126.1, on the reverse strand, counting down.
TCATTTTTTTTGATGAAGAATTGACAATTAAATTCCGTTTTTATAATCTTTTGATAGTCAATTTCAAAATCACCAATTTTCTGATGTGAGATTAGAGCTTGATAAAATTTCTCTACATATTTGTTAAATTCACTATCATTATTGACAAATAAATCTATATCATCAGAATATCGGTGATTAAAGTATGCTCTACTTAGTGCTGTACCACCTGTTAGATAGAACGGTAAATTTAACTTTTTCACGATATTGAGGATCCCATCCTGTAAAGGGTAGAGGCTCATTAAATAGAATTCTTCGTAGTCTCTCATATTTGTCTTTTAATTCTGTGTTATGAAGGTTTAATATAGTTTTATCTTTGAGAATACTTTTGATTAATTCCAATCCAAGTAAATCTAATATTTCATACCAATTCAATCTTTCAAATATTCTATTTATAATAAACTTCAAAGTATAATTATCAATTTTATCTAATTCACGTGATATTATGTTTTCTAATGGAAGAAGATTTGTGTTGTAGTCCCAAAAGATTGTCTGAAGTAGTTTTAGTTTATTTTGTTGATTCATTGTGATTACGTTGATTCAATAGTTATTGCAAAAATAGTTAATTAATTTTTCATTGCGAAGCTATACTTCGGATTCATAATTCTAAATTATAAATTCTTATCAATCCCTCCATTAAGTCTCTAAGGCACGAAGTTTCTTTGTGGCTTTGTGTCTTTGTGGCAAGGGAAAAAATATGCAGTATGATAATTTGAAATGTTAAGTGTTAAATGTTCAATGAATATCAAATTGATTAATGTGGCTAAAGCCAAAGGACTTTTCTAATTTTTTTTCAGTTGGCTAAAGCCGACTGTAATTTTAAGTGTTGGGTGTTAAATGGATTGGTTGATTGGTTGTTGTTTGTCAATTATACATTATAAATTATAAATTCTGCATTAACAAAAAAATCCCCTCCATTTCTGAAGGGGACTTTTTATACTCCTCTTTTATCACTCCTCTACTTCAATAACATCATCTTCTTAACATTCATATACTGCTGTCCGTTACTCAAATTCTGGGCTACTATCCTATATATATATACTCCACTCGATAAACCTAAACTACTTCCATTAACTTCTATTGTGTAATAGCCTGCTTCCTCTACCTTATCACTCAACATTGCTA
>JANWVQ010000125.1 GCA_025056745.1 Ignavibacterium sp. | reverse complement strand
TGCTCAGGCTCTTTGTCTGGAGGAAATGCTGAATGTTGAAATATCAAAAGCTGCATTCTTCTATGGAAAAATAAGAAGAAGATACCTAATTCAAATTTCAGATGAACTAAAATCACAGACAATAGATGTTATATCAAAAGTAAGAGAACTTGTTGATAGCAAAAAAGTACCCATAATGGAATATTCATCAAAATGTAGAAATTGTTCGTTAATCAGTATTTGCCAACCCAAAGCAATGAACAAAAAGAAACTCAATCAATACTTACAAAATTTATTTCAACAATGAAAAAACATTTAAATACATTATACATTACTTCTGACGATGCTTATCTAAGAAAAGAACAAGAGACTTTTATAGTTGAAGTAAAAGATGAAGAAGGAAATTGGAAAAAAGTCTTTCAGGCACCCATTCACTCAATTGAAAATATAGTCTGTTTTGGTTTCAAACCATTAACACCGCAGCTAATGGCTTTTTGTGCAGAGAATAATGTTGGAATTAGTTATATGACTCCCGAAGGTAAATTTCTTGCACGTGTCTATGGTGCGCAAAAAGGAAATGTTCTGCTCAGAAAATCTCAATATGCAATTGCTGATAATGAATATGAATCCCTGAAAATTGCAAGGAACATAATAGCCGCTAAAGTTTCTAACTACAGACATATTCTTCAACGACATCAGAGAAATCATCCAGAAAGTTCAAGTGATAGACTTATTCAGATTATTGAAATACTTGGCAAAAGATTAAGAAGTATTCAAAACTCTAATTCCTTAGATGAGCTACGTGGATATGAGGGTGAATGTGCGAATCATTATTTCTCTGTTTTATCTGAATTAATTACATCGCAAAGAGAAGATTTTATGTTCGATAAGCGTTCAAAGAGACCGCCACTTGACCCAGCAAATGCATTGTTATCATTTTTATATGCAATTCTGACTAATGATGTTCGTTCTGCACTGGAAACTGTTGGACTTGATCCACAAGTTGGTTTTCTTCATCAGGTGAGATCCGGAAGACCAAGTTTGGCATTAGATATTGTGGAAGAATTTAGAGCTTATCTTGGTGATAGAATTATGTTAAATCTGATTAACCTGAAACAAGTATCCATCAAGGATTTTGAATTTAGAGAATCGGGAGAAGTACGAATATCTGATAAAGCAAGAAAAGAGTTACTTGTTGCTTATCAAAAAAGAAAGCAGGAAGAAATAACACATCCTTTTCTTGGTGAAAAAATGACGATTGGTTTATTGCCTCACATTCAGTCACAACTGTTAGCAAGGTATATTAGAGGAGATATTGAAGAATATCCACCATTTTATTTGAAATAAATTATGAACTATACATTATGATGGTAGTAGTCAGTTATGATGTATCCACAAAAACAAAAAGTGGACAAAAACGTTTAAAGAAAGTTGCCGAGACTTGTCTTAATTATGGTATCAGAGCACAATTTTCTGTATTTGAATGTGTTGTTGATCCGGGACAGTGGGAAATGCTAAAGCATGAATTACTTTCGATTTACAATCCAGAAGAAGATAATCTTAGATTTTATTATCTTGGTTCGAACTGGCAAAATAGAATTGAAAATTATGGAGTAAGTAAAAACATTAGAGCAGACGATCCGTTTATTATATAGCGCTAACCAAAGCATACATAAATTTATTGGTAGGTAAGCGGTTTAATTAAAATCAATAAAACGAATATTAAGATATGGGAAATAAAAGAAGAATAATTTTATTAACTTTTAGCGGATTTAACACTATAATTTTCAATTTAATAATAACTTAAGGCTTATGCAGTCGCACGCCGTGTGCGTGCGTGGATTGAAACATGAGTAATGTATGTTAAAAGTTGGTGATAAATTGTCGCACGCCGTGTGCGTGCGTGGATTGAAACCTAACC
>JANWVQ010000089.1 GCA_025056745.1 Ignavibacterium sp. | reverse complement strand
TGTCTCAAGTGAATTTGCATTTTGAAATTCTGCACCACCTTGTGGACTTGCACTCCAGTTCTGGAAATAAAACCGATGTGTTCTACCTGTATGCTGAAGTTGTATATCCTGCGGAGATATTGCACGAACGGAGTAGTAGGGTGGTTTCCATTCATTTGTTACTGGATTATAACCTTGATTCAAGAAGACGCCTTTGTAAACATCACCGTTGTAGTTTGTTGTGTAGTCTGGGTTGAATGGTGATAGTCTTTGCTTAAATGGTGCAGCCATTCCTTGATTGCGTAATGTGTTTCCATACTGCGGGTCGGGATAATCTATCAACCACGGGTCTTTGAACTGAATTGTTCCGCCATTAACTGAAGAAATATCTTCAAGAAGGTTTTTTACTGTGATATCGCTATAGGTTTTTTTGAAATCACTATTCAGCCTTGAAAAACTTAGATTCAAAAAGAATGTATTGTGATTAATAATATTATTTGATCTATTCCAGCTATTAAACTTTTGTGAGGGATTTAATAATAGCTGCTGGCTTCCTCTAAATGTTTGATTTGTATTTATGGGTAGGTTAAACACTTTAGGGACAGTATAATTTTGAAAATCATTGTTCCAGTGAGCTATCTGGCTTCCTGAAATTCTTTGGCCAGATTCATCTCTTTGATCTAGAATTAAAAAATTACTTGGCGTTTGTAGTCCTAAAATTACATTATCGTTTGTTATACTTATCGTGGGGTAATTCGTAGTAAAATAATTTAATGGAATAGAGGGTAGCGTATATACAAAGGTTGCTAATTCCAAAGTTGGTAAGTTCACCGTAAATTGATTGGCATTTATAATGTTCAAAACAAAACCTGGCACTCCATTTACGCCAATTACTGCGTCAGCTGTTCCATAAAGCGTTATTTGTCCTTGTGAACCCGAAGCAACCATAGTCCCTTCTATAGTTATATCTCCTTCACCATTAATCTGAAAATTTCCCGCAATATAATCTACATTCGCTCTAGCTACAACACCGCAGTTAATTCTAAACCTGTTTGGCGGAATCAATTCTACTATTAGGGGATGGGAATCGTTGTATGTTAACTTAATATTGTACATATCTACGCCAAATCCTGAGGTATAGCTGCTGAAACTTGCTGCTCTTGCATCAAGTAAAGTTTTTAACGCATTTTCAATTGAAAGTTTTGGGACTACTAACTGAACATCTTGTGCTTTCATATTTAATCCAAATGAGCAGATAATAATTATGCTCATTAGCCAGAACTTTTTTAATGTCAAAAACATTTTTTTGTCTCCTTTTATTTTTAATCAAAAGTAACTAACATTGGTTTGAGCATCCACTGATCATTATCAGGGACATAATCTGCACTATATACTCTCAAAAAGGTACCTCTAATGTTCGACTGAAGAAGGACTCTGATTCTTCTTCCAGACTGGTTAGTAATCCAATAGTTGTTTGGATTAGTTACATTAAACACTACTTCACCACCTTTCTGAATTGGCATCGTTCCATTAAAATCATATATTATTGTACCACCACCAGTCACCAATGTAAGCCTTTTTATATCCACCTGTACATTTGATGTAATTTTTACAAAATTATGATTGAATGTATAACACTGATAATTTGGAGCTATTCCTGCTGCAACAAAGCTAATCCCAATCTGTAGTTTTCCCGATAGCGACCGCAAAGAAAAATCAATGTTTGAAATTTCAATGGCCAGGAAATTAGGAATAAGGCTTTCTGCGTAATTCAATAATTTAGCTGGATACATTTCTAATTGAAGAGATTGGTAATGCTCAATTATTTTATCCTTAATCCATTGAGGTATTTGTGGGAAATTTGAATTTATATAATTGGGAAGGTTTTGGAGAAAGGCTGTTACGTTGTCTGTTGATAAAGAATAGTTCACGTAAATTGACGGCTGTATTTCAAGCTCAAGATATCCTGTAGGCGTTGTATTAATTTTCAGGATAGCTATCATCTTCATAAAATTCTGGTTAAACTCCACCGTTGGTTGTTCTAATTCAAAATAGTAAGAATTACCACCTACATTTCCAGAATAAATAATCGGAAAATTATTTTCCATTGCAATTATATTATTAGCAGCATTTTGATATAAATCGAAATTCATGTTAATGGTTCTTTGAGCGAACAATGAGAATGTGCTCAAACTAACTAGTAAAATTAGAATGTTTTTTTTCATTATTAACCTCTGACTTTAAATGTTATTGAAAAATTTATATTATTAGTTCGCAAATAAAAAGGCGTACTACCCTAGTAGGTAGAAAACCTTGTACAATCCATTTGCACATAAACGGCAGTGACGTCAACACTGCCGTTTTTTATGGCGGGCATCTTAATAAAATCATAATCTCATAGATCCAACTTTTTTATTTAGGTTTAGTTAATCCATAAAAGAACAAACTAATCTGGTAAGTAGCTATAGTTTTTCTACTTGTAATAACAGAATAGCCTGCAATAGAAAATCCCACGAACTTTGTCAAGAAATAACCCGCTTCTAATTCAACAAGACTGGACAGAGAATTAAATTTAATCTTTTCATATTCTTCAGCTATTAATAATGGACGGCTAATCAAGTTACCTCTTTTCACCCCTGCAGCACAACCGATCCCAACTCCAGCAATTACTACAAAATTATTCCAGATTACCGGCACATATCTAACTGATAAATTGATGTCTAAGATGCTTTCAGAAGGTGTCTTAAATAGAACTATTTCAGTGTTTACATTTCCTCTAATACCTATCATAAATTTTTCAGAAAGAGGAAAAAACAACCCTCCGCCAAAGTTTATATAGTCGTCAAGTCTGCCAAAGCCAAACATTAAATAATTAGTTAAATATGGTTTTTTATTGCTGCCCGTGTTGGAATTTTGTTCCTGACAGAAACCAGTAAAGCTAATTAGTAGGGTCAAAAAAAATATTTTTTTAAAGTACATTGCCGTCTCCTTATCTCTTCCCAAGTGTTAAAAAAGCTTGTGAACCACTATAACCAACTGATGTAATAATACTCTCTTTTATTGCTATTCTTATAAATTCTGTATTGTAAAAGCCAGGGGTATCACGGAAAGTTTTCCAAGTATTCCCATTAAAATGAAGTAATTCACCAAAAGAGCCGCAGAGTGAAATATCATTATATCTACTTCCTCTTATTGAATAAATATAATAGGGTGTTAATCCGTTATGCAGCGGAGTCCAGTTATTTGCATATAAAATATTGTTTTTAACATATATGCCATTTCCGGCTACATAGTATTTTTTTCCGGATTTAAACCAAATTCCATACAGGCTGCCAATCGGCATATTGGAAGTTGATAATTCAGCAACTGAATTATTTTTAATTGTCAGTATCTTCCTCTCAGGTCCCACTAAATGCTCGGCAGCAACAAGGTTAATTTCATGTTTGTTATTGTCATTAATATAATCTCCCCATATATCATAAATATTTAGTGTCGTCCCGCTTTCTATCTTCCTCCACCTCACTCCATCCCAATGTGCTATGTTGCCATTATTGCCTACTGCGTATAAATCATTACTGCTGCTGCCCCAAAGTTTATTGATCTTTCCTGTCAATAATGGATTTATTGAACAATCTTGTTTAAAACTAATACCATTATAATGGATTATTTCTGCACCATCACTAAAAAAAATGTTGTCATCACTAAATGCGAAAACAGTGTAAATCGCAGTGTATATAAAAGAATTAGAACCACATATTAATAATGGTATCCTCTTCAACTCCCACTTTTGCCCATTCCAGTGGATTGCGTTGTAAGCGTTTGGGTCGCACCTGCCAAGACTATCTCGCATATATATCTCTCCCACTGCCCATATATTGTTCTCATCTATTATTGCTACATCATATAAAGCACTATTACCACACTCACCAAAAGTCCAACTCTGCCAGGTAAAGTTGTGGCTTGTGGTGTCCATTGTCTTTACTTGTATGTGATTGGTAGTTGGTTGTGGGGAGGTTGGGGTAACTAAGGCTACATCAAATCTGTAACTCTTGTTTGGTAATAGTGAATCAACATAAAGCAATGTATCTGCACTCGACAGACTAATATTCCGTGCAACGTTTCCATCTTTCAAA
>JANWVQ010000067.1 GCA_025056745.1 Ignavibacterium sp. | reverse complement strand
TTTGATTTATCTCCGTTTGAGAATCTATCAATCATCAGCGAATAAATTATTTTATCGTGATGAGTAGTAACATCTGTAGTTCCAGCAAATTTACCATCTATCAATTGTATAGTTTGAATATTGGTTACTTTACTACCTTTATTTACTGCTAACCTTATAAATCTATGTCCTTGCAGATTTGAATTAACTTTCAGAGTTATTTCATTTCCATTTATTGAAAAATCTTTGTCCAGCATTTTCTGATTGTCTAAAAGTGCTATTACATTCTGTTTTACAAGTTTGAATGATTTATCATTATGTTCAAAATAGAATTTAAGAAAAAGATTTTCATTTTTCTTTTCATATCCTAAAATGTGAAGGAATATTTTATCACTCTCAGGTTCTTCAATTATTTTCACAGAGTTGAAATCACCTAAACCATTAGGCACTTTGACTGGATTTTCAGGATCAATTAATTCTTTTCCATCAACGAAAAATTTATATTCATATCGCCCTGGGTCAAGAGGAATTTCAATTTTAAAGATTCTATCTCCATCTTCATCTGTCATTGGAAGATTCTGTCTGTTCCAACTGTTAAACTGTCCGAAAAGATTTATTTGTTTGTCTGAAGGAGATGCTTTATATGTAAAGAGATATTTATTTGCTTTGAATCTTTGAACTGGTATAACGTAATCTTTTCCAAAGTATTTGAATTCAATTAAAGTAAGTCCGGAAAATTCTTTATTTGGGACAAGTGTTAGCTCAAGAGTTTTTTTATCAAAAGTAAATGAAATATTTTTATTTTGTTTGAACTCAACCTGATAATCATCTGAGAAAAATACGTCCGATAAAAGAACAATAGTTGTATCATCCTGTTCGAGGTTTATTGGCTCAATCAGATCATAAATGATTTGTCCTTTGCATATTTCAAGTAATAAAAAAAATGATACTATGATGATTCTAATCATAAAAGTCCCGTATTGATATTTTTTAGCTGTTTAAACTTAATAATTACACTCCAAATCTATAACTCTTTGCTGTCAAATCTTTTCACTAATTTTGTAGAGAAATTAAGATTAAAATATCAGGATGTTATGCCAAAAATAAACGAAATATATTATTCAATTCAGGGTGAAGGAACACGAGCAGGTGAACCTTGTATATTTGTTCGATTCACATATTGCAACTTAAGATGTACTTATTGCGATACTGAATATGCTTTCTACGAAGGGCAAGAGATGACCAATAATGAGATTATTGAAGAGGTTAAAAAATTTAATTGCAAACTTGTGGAAATAACTGGTGGCGAACCTTTAGTTCAAAAAGATGAATGTCTTAGCTTAATGAAATCTCTCTGCGATCTTGGATACGAAGTTATGATTGAAACCGGAGGAAGTATTTCAATCGCTGATATTGATCCTCGGGTTAAAATTATTATGGACTTAAAATGTCCATCAAGCGGAATGGAAAAGAAAAATCTTTATGAAAACCTCAATCATCTTAAACCTACTGATGAATTGAAATTCGTAATTGGAAATAGAGAAGATTATGATTGGAGTAAAAAAATAATTAAGGAAAATAATCTTGAGCAGAAATGTATTTTACTTTTCTCACCTGTTTTCGATAAAATCCAACCAGTTGAAATCGTAAACTGGATTTTGCAAGACAATCTGAAAGTCAGATTTCAACTTCAACTTCATAAATACATTTGGGATCCACAAACAAAAGGAGTATAAATTGAAAATTGCTAAAGAGTTTCATTGGGAAATGGGACACAGACTCCCTGAGCATTTTGGGTTATGTAAAAATATTCACGGTCATTCTTATAAAATGATCCTTACTGTTGAAGGCGAAATGAATGAACAACAAATGGTGATTGATTATTACGATTTAGAAAAAATTATCAATCCGTTAGTTCAGGAGCTTGACCACGCATTTATGGTAAATAAAAATGACAAAATGGTT
>JANWVQ010000057.1 GCA_025056745.1 Ignavibacterium sp. | reverse complement strand
ATGTGGTTATAATTACTACTGGCGGAAGTTCACGGACTCTTGGAGTACCTGGCGAAAATGAATTCAAAGGCAAGGGAATTTCTTACTGTGCTACTTGTGATGGCGCTTTCTTTCAAGACAAGGAAATTATCGTTGTTGGTGGTGGAAATTCAGCATTAGAAGAAGCTGTTTCTCTAACTAAGTATGCATCAAAAGTTACAATCGTTCATATATTCGATCATTTTCAAGCGTTTGAACACTATGTAAACGAAGCAAAATCCAATCCGAAAATTGATTTCATAATGGAATCCAGAATTGTTGAGTTTATTGGTGATGAAAAACTTAGAAAAGTTAAAATTCAAAATTTGAAAACTGAAGAAATTACTGTAAAAGAAATTGATGGGGTTTTCATTTTCATTGGTTATGTCCCAAACACTGAAATGTTTGAAGGAATTATTGAACTTAATAAGAATAAAGAAATCGTTGTTGACAAAAATATGGCGACAAATATACCTGGAGTTTATGCTGCTGGTGATTCGATAGCAAAAAGATATAGACAAGTTACAACTGCAGTTGGAGAAGGTACTGTTGCGGCACTTAGCGCTGCTGAGTTTCTTAATAAATTTGTAAAAGCAGAGGTTTCTACAGTTTAAACTTATTAATCTTTATATCAAAATTTAAATGTCTCTTAGTCATTTCAATTCTATAATTGACTACTAAGAGACTTTTTATTTTGTCCTTGAAATTTTAAATTTTATTAAAATAGTTTTTATATCAAATGAAGTAATTTTGTGATGTTAATAATAAATGATTTATATGCCTTAAATGATTAAAAATTTATCAGCGTGCATATTAGCAATTTTATATCTTACAGCTGTTAATAATAACCTGATAATATTTATTAGTTTTAAGATAAACTATGACTACATATTAGAATTCCTATGTGTTCAAAAAGATGAACCCGTTAATTTTTGTGGTGGTTCTTGTCAACTTGAAAATAGATTCGAGACAGAAGATAAAAAAAAAGAAGATAGAAACTCTGATAATAGAAGCCAAAATAGTTTTTCCCTATCTTTTCATTTAGAAAATCACCCCTCAAAAAACAATATAATTCCCCATCATATAGATTCATTTGATGCATATTTTGTAAATCATTTCATTTCATACGAATCTGAACCAAGTGCACCACCGCCAGAGTTACTCTGATTTAATAACATAAACAAAGTTATAATTGGATTAAACTAATACCTAATAAACAATTGGAGTAACTATGAAGAATTTATTTATTCTATCACTATTCTTTTGCTCATTTGGTTTATTTGCACAACAATCAGAAGATTCAAAAGTATATCAACTTCCAGAGATTGAAGTTATATCAAAAAAAATAATTCCTCTGGTTGAGAAGATTTCACATAGCCCTGATTATAATTCATCATTACTTTCAAAAAATGGTTTTTCAGTAATAAGACGAGGATTAAATTTTACGCAGGATTTATATTCAGAAGGTTTTAGTCGAGGTGATATTAAAGTAATAGTTGATGGAGAGCAATATCACGTTGCTTGTCCAAATAGAATG
>JANWVQ010000040.1 GCA_025056745.1 Ignavibacterium sp. | reverse complement strand
TTGTTCTTTCTTAACAACCGGTTTTTTATTCTTTAAAAAAAACCAATTTCAATTTTTTTCAAACTAGAAAATGATATTAATTAAGTAGTTGATAAATATCTGTAGAGACACGCCGCGGCGTGTCTCTACAAATTGAAATTGCTGAGAAAATAAAATATGATTTTGTTGAACTAACAAATAAAATTTTTATAAATAATGATGGTTGAAATATGAAAAATAAATTCTCTGTCATATCCGTATTGATATTTTTTATTCTCGCGAGTTCATTAGAATTATGTATAGCTCAATTTGATTATCAATTACGAACTAATCGGTTATCTATTGGAATAGACAATCAGGGTGTTCTTGCTGATGTTTTTCTTTCACCTATTCAATTTTGTAAAGGCTGTTATGATGATAAAACTTTTTTATATTCAGCTGGATTTTATTTAGGTGGAAAAAATGGAGATTCAATTTGGGTAAATTCAGTTTCTTCATCTGATAGAAATTTTGATTATATACCGGGTAATGTTGATTCAATATCAACAAATCCTGATTATAAACTTTATGTGATTAAAAAAGAACCGCCTTTTAACAGCACTTGGGAAGATTATAGAAAAGCTGTCAATAAAGGAGCTATGTTTTATAATGGTGATGGTGATAATTTCTACAACCCAGTTGATTTAAACGGCAATGGTCAGTGGGACCTAAATGAAGATTGCCCAGATATCCTTGGTGATATAACAACGTGGTGTGTTTTTAATGATGGAAAACCTGCCAATCAAAGAAAATTTAATAATGTAAATCCTTTAGGGATTGAAATCCATCAGACTGTGTGGGCTTATACGACTACTAACCCTAATGATGCAAGGTCTTCATCATTTTTTGTTCGTTATAAAATCATCAATACTGGTAAAGTATCTCAAACTCTTGATTCAGTATATTTTGCCGCTTGGTCAGACACTGATTTGGGGGAATTGAATGATGCATACTTAGATGACTTAGGTGGTTGCGATACAATTCATAACTCAACTTACATATTTAATGATGGAGTTGACCCACATTGGGGAATAAATCCACCAGCACATTTTACAAGAATCTTACAAGGACCTTTCGTATTTATTCCAGGAGTTACATTTACAGATATCAATGGTAATGGTGAATATGATGACTTAATAGATTTTCCTTTAGATACTGCTTATAATCATCTTGGACAATTCATAGGTAGGGAAGAGATAATTGGGGCTAAAAATCTTAATATGACATCTTCTTTTTTTAACATAATAAATCATTACTTTTATGGAATTCCTGGCAATAAATATGAAGCTTGGAATTATTTTATGAGCAGAGATAGAATTGGTGGTCTTATTTCTGCTTGTACACATCAATTAGGTCAAGTTCAAAGTGGAGTAAATTGTAATAATATTAATCCAAAATATATATTCTCTGGAGATCCAGTATCGAATTATGGTTGGATAAACATTATGCCTTATGATTACAGGCAAATGGCAATAACAGGGCCTTTTAAGCTAAAGGTGGGTAAGCCCGTTACTATAATAGTTGCTCATATCGTAGGAAGAGGCTATGATGCTCTTAATTCTATTACAGTAGGTAGAGCTTATAACTCTGCTGTAACACAATTCTACAAAAATAATTTCGCAAGTATTCCTCTTTCAGTTCAAAATAATCAACCAACACATATTGTAAATGATTATGAATTATATCAGAATTATCCTAATCCTTTCAATCCCCAAACAAAAATTAAATTTTCAGTACCTGAACTTAGTTTCGTGAAACTATCAGTATTTGATATACTAGGCAAAGAAGTCAGAACAATCGTAAACGATTGGAAAACAACTGGAGAATATGTAGTTGAATTTGATGGGAGTGAGTTACCAAGTGGAGTTTATTTATATCAAATAAAAGCTGGTAATTATGTAGAAACTAAGAAAATGATATTGATTAAGTAGTTGATGAATGTTTGTAGAGACACGCTCCGTCGTGTCTCTACATCAGAAAATAACAAATTTTTAAAGTGATTCACACCTCTTAAAAAACATTTCAAAACATTAAATCCTT
>JANWVQ010000039.1 GCA_025056745.1 Ignavibacterium sp. | reverse complement strand
TCAAGGTAGATTGAAACAAATAATTGAACTTCAATCTGGAATCTCAAAAGAGAATGCTAAATTGATAGTAAAAATGATTAAAGATTCTAAATTAAAAGTAAATGCTCAAATTCAAGATGAACAAGTTAGAGTTTCAGGACCTAAAATTGATGACCTTCAAGCTGTAATAAAAATGATAAAAGAGGCAGATTTAGATTTTCCAACTCAATTTGTGAACTTAAAATAGAAACTCAATCGATAAGAGACTTTAGATAAATAAGGCTGTCTAAGAAAGTTCTTTAATAGTTATTTCTCAGACAGCCTTTTAATAGAAATTATTTAACGACAATCATTTTCTTAATTTGACTAAATTGAGGGGTTTCCATTTTGTAATAATAAACCCCACTAGTCAATTCACTTGCATCAAAGTCAATTTTATGAACACCTGCATCAAACTCACCATCAACAATCTTTGAAATCTCTTGTCCTAAAGCGTTGAAAACTTTAATTGTAACAAATGATTTTTCAGGAACAGTAAATTTGATATTAGTAACTGGATTAAATGGATTAGGATAATTTTGTTCTAGAGAAAATTTATTTGGAGTTCCAATATCAACTAATATTTCACCAACGTAAGAGAATTTTCCATCATAATCTATTTGTTTTAGTCTGTAATAGTATTTACCATATTCAACATTATCATCAATAAAGGAATATGACTGAGGTTGAGTTGTAGTACCATTCCCACCAACAAATCCAATCTCAGTGTAGTTTTGATTATCTCTACTTCTTTCAATGCTAAACCCTGCGTTGTTAGTTTCTGTCGCTGTCTTCCAATTTAACAATACTCCTTTATCAATAATAGAATGAGTAAAAGAAACTAACTCCACAGGAATTACACCTTGAATTGAAAAATTCACATTAGAAATATCAAAGAATATGTTTCCAACAGCTTCAACTCTTATTCTGGCTTGAGTTGTTTGGTTTGCTGGAAGTGTTACTGTTTCTGAACCATCATTTGGTGTATTTGAAGCTAATAAGATTGGGAATGTATTACCACCATCCAACGATAAACGAATATTTACACTTGAGCAATTAACAGGAGCTAAATTGGTGTTTGCTACATCCCAAGTTATTGTTTGAGTTGAGAGTCCGGGCAATGTTAAATTTGTATTTGGATAGGTTACTTGGAAAGGTCCTGAGTTTCCATCAACTTGAAATTGAATTTGTGCATAGTCAACACCGCCTCCACCAGCTCTATTATCTCTTACCACCATTCTAAATGTTAATGTTCTAGAATAAGTCGGCATTACTTCACCGACTGGAGTTGTATTATTCAAAAGATTCTGTAAACGTGGGAAAGTTCGTGTTGGACTTGTAGTTGGATTCCAAACTCTAAAAATTGGAGCATTACCAGATGGATTATTCCAAGTACCTGCAGGGCCTAAATCATATTGTTGCCAATCATAAGTTAATGGATCTCCATTCGGATCAGTTGCCGAACCTGTCAATGAAAATGGTGTGCTTCGAGGAATGTAAAATCCACCAGAAGGAACAGTTACAATTGGAGCAGAATTACCAGTGTTTGTAATTTGTGCACAGCTGTTGCCTGTTCCATTATTGGTATATACTACAATTTCATCATAACTGGCAACGTGGAAGTATGGATCGCTGAAGTTTTGAAGATTATCACTTCCGCAAATTCCTGCATAAGCCATAATTGTTGAACCACTTCCTGGTTCATAAGCTTTGGATGCAACTCTATTACCACTACAACTTCCTGTTACACTATTGAAAGTATGATTTGCTCCAAATTGATGTCCCATTTCGTGAGCGACGTAATCAATATCGAAGGGATCTCCTACTGGTTGTGGTGAACCAGTAACTCCACGAGCTTTTAATCCATTAACGCAAACACAAGCTAAACTAGCAACTCCACCACCACCAGTGCTGAAAACGTGGCCAATATCATAATTTGCTGAACCGATTCGTGAGTCAATAGTTGTCTGGTTCTGGCTTAACATTGCAGTACCACTGTTGTTCGTATAGGGATCTGTATTAGGATCTAAGAAAATTAATGTATCATTATTTGGAACTAATACCATTCTTATACCTAGTTCTTTTTCATAAACGCCAACTACTCTATTTACTGAAGTAACCATAGCAGCTCTGACTGAAGTGATTGTTCCCCCGTGAAAAGTTGCATATTCACCGGTGCAAGCAAGAGCTAATCTATAAGTTCTTAGTTGAGGGCCTATGAGTCTAGTTTCAACATTTTGAAGCAAATAATTTATTTCATTAACACGATCTTCAGGAGCATCTAATTCACAATCTCTGATTTTATTTGAATTATGGTAATCTCTCGTGTAATATGAGATATAATTTTCTATATCACCTTTTGAATAGGGGTCAACAAATACTCTTCCATTTGGAGATAAAATCATTGCGTGAAAACCATTTGGAGTAAAGTCAAATCTAACAGATGCGTATTTGTCATCAATACCATAACCGAGAAAAGTTCTTGTATGTGGTGCTTTTCTTTGTAATTCAGGTGACATAACAGGTGATTCAACAAATCTGAATCTTTGAAAAGAACCATCTGGCATTGGGATATAAATTATTTTTGCTCGTCTTGTGGCGTCAGCAGTAAATTCCATTGGAACATCTGACAAAAGATTTGTTAAAGCATTTATGTTAAGTTGATAGATTTTATAAGCCTTGGGAATAATATATCTTTGACCTACTTCAACAATATCACTTTCATTTTTTTCTTGCCACATATCATATTGTGGGTAAAGACTGGTGAAAGAGATAAAAAAGATTAAAAAAGATTTTGAGAGAAAATTAAAAAAATTTTTTTTCATAATAGCTCCTTTTGTTGGTTATAATTTGATACAAACTTAGCAAAAAATTATTCACATACAAATAAGTAATTAGAAATTTTTTTCAACATCAAAAATTAAATCTTCAATATCTTCAAGACCGATAGAAAATCTTACTAAAGATTCAGTAATACCAAGTTTTTCTTTTTTTTCTTTGGGCATAGAACTATGAGTCATTGAATAAGGTTGGCAAATTAAACTTTCAACACCCCCAAGACTTTCTGCAAGCGTGAAAATTTTTACTCCATTTAATATTTTTTTAGCGGTTTCGATATCTCCAAATTCAGCTGAAACTATTCCACCAAAACCTTTCATTTGCTCTTTTGCTAATTGATGTTGAGGATGATTTTCTAAACCAGGATAGATAACTTTTTTTGCAACTCCAGATTTTTCTAAAAATTTAGCAAATTCTTTTGCATTCTCTTCGTGTTTTTTCAATCTTACTGCCAAAGTTTTTGTAGATCTTAATATCAACCAACAATCAAACGGAGATGGTATTGAACCAGTTGATCTTTGATAAAATTTTATTTTCTTATAAATATCTTCATTGTTAGTTATTAAAATTCCACCGATAACATCACTGTGACCATTTAGGTATTTAGTTGTGCTATGTATAACAATATCGATTCCGAATTCTAAAGGATTTTGAAAATAAGGACTCATAAAAGTATTATCGCAAACAGATATCAAATTATTTTTTCTTGATATTGCAGAAACCATTTTAAGATCAGTTATAGTTAGAAGCGGATTAGATGGAGTTTCTACATAGATTATTTTAGTGTTTTCTTTAATAGCATTTTCAATTTGTTCTTTATTTGTAGTATCAACCCAGGAAAATTCAATCCCATAGTTTTTCAATATAGCTTCAAAGAGTCTGTATGTTCCTCCATAAACATTATCGGAGACAATTATATGCTCACCAGTTTTGACCAAACTGATAATTGAATTAATTGCTGCTACTCCTGATGAAAAAGCAACTGCATATTTTCCTTTTTCAAGAGTGGCTATATTTTTTTCTAAAGCTTCTCTTGTAAGATTATGAGCTCTACCATAAGTGTAGCCTGTGTTCACACCCAATTCTTTTTGAGCATAAGTTGAAGTTTGATAAATAGGTGTAATTATTGCCCCAGTAGTTGGATCTGGAATTTGACCCGAATGAATTGCATCTGTAGAAAATCCCATAGTTTTTCTTTCTAATATTTTTTTGAAATTATATAAAACCTTTTAACAAATTTTACGAATAATCAACTACAAAATGAAATTATTATTATTTTAACAAACAAAATTTATTAAATCAAAATATTTATGCTATCTATTTGTATTCCTGTTTTCAATTTTGATGTAAGAAATTTAGTTGATTCAATTTATTCTCAAGTAAAAAATTTAAAAGAGAAAACTGAAATCATTCTGATAGATGATTGCTCTGATGAGTACTACAAAAAAATAAATTCACAGTTACCTACTGAAATTAGATTCATTCCTTTATCAAAAAATATTGGAAGAGCAAAAATTCGTAACCTTTTTTTAAACTATACTAATTATGATTATTTATTATTTCTGGATTGTGATTCAATTGTAATTAAAGATGATTTCATAAAAAATTATTTGGATATAATTAAAACAAATCCAGATGTTGTTATTGGAGGCAGAATATATCCGACTGAAAAGCCTCATAAAAGTAAAATGTTAAGATGGAGATATTGTATAGAGAGAGAACACAAACATTTTTTTGGAAATAATGATAAAAATAATAGAGGCTTTTTATCAAATAACTTTCTTATAAGAAAGACATTGTTTGAAAAAATTAATTTTGATGAAAGAATATCTTCCTACGGTCACGAAGACACATTATTTGGTTATGAATTAAAAAAAGCTGGGATAAAAATAACATATATAGATAATCCAGTCTTAAATGGTGAATTAGAAGACAATGAGGTTTTTCTAAATAAAACAGAAATGAGTATTCATAACTTAAAGTTAATACTTGAATATTTAAACTTTGATAAGGAATTCACTAATGAAGTAAACTTATTGAGGAATTATTATCTTATAAAAAAATTAAAGTTGAATTTTTTATTAGATCTAATTTGGAATTCAACAAAAAATTTAGTTAAGATGTTACTCATAAAAGGATATTATAATTCATTGCTATTTGACTTTTATAAAATTGGCTATTTGAACTCAATTTTAAGAGAATCAGATAAAAGAAAACCCTCTTAAAAATTCTTCAATACCCATTCTCTTTTTTCCTTCAAGTTGTATCTCAAGAATTTTCAATGAATCCTCTCTACAACCGATGAATAATTCTTTTTTAGTCTGAAAAAATTCGAAAGGTTTTAATTGTAAGTGTCTAACAACTTCTGTCTTAAATATTTTAATTATCTTACCATTGAAATTGAAAAAAGCAGCAGGTTCAGGAGATAGGCCTCTCACTAAGTTATGAATTTCTAATGCGCTTTTATTCCAATTTATTTGACAAATTTCTTTAGTAATCTTTGGAGCAGGCGTGGCTAATGAATCATCTTGAGGAATTAATTCATACTTTCCACTTTCAATTAAAGAAATTGTATCCATTACAACTTCTGCACCAAGTTCACTTAATCTATTGTGTAAAGTTCCAAAATTATCGTCAGGATAGATTTGTACTCTTTTTTGAATATAAATATTCCCCGTATCAACTTTCTCAGCCAATTTAAATGTAGTTAAACCTGTTTCAGTTTCACCATTAATTAGAGCCCATTGGATTGGTGCTGCTCCTCGATATTTAGGAAGCAAAGAAGCGTGAAGATTAAATGAACCATATCTTGGAATTTCAAAAATCTCTTTTGGAAGAATTTTAAATGCTACAACAACAAACAAATCTGGTTTAAGGTCTTTCATTTGTTCAGAGAAATCTAAATTTCCTTTCAACTTTTCTGGTTGATATAAGGGGATATTTTTTTCAACTGCAAACTTTTTAACGGGACTTGCTGATAGTTTTCTTCCTCTCCCCTGCTCTTTATCAGGAACTGTTACAACAGCAATTAAATCGTGATTACTGTGATAAATCGATTGAAGTGAAGGAATTGCGAAATCTGGAGTACCTAAGAAAATAATTTTCATTATTATTTGTATAACAAGTAATTCGGTGATTTGGTTATCGGATAGTTAACTTCAACTTTGCGGTTTTTGATTTTATTAAGATGTTTCTTGATTTTCTTTTTAGTTTCTTCATCTAAATAATCAATAAATAATACTCCATTTAAGTGATCTAATTCGTGTTGAATAACTCTTGCCACAAGATCATCAGTCTCCATTTTATGTTCTTTCATATTAAGATCATAAAAAGAAATTTCAATTCCTTTTGGTCGAATAACATTTGCTTTTAATTCTGGAATACTTAAACAACCTTCTTCAAAAGATTCAAGTTCATCGGATTTACTTACAATTTTGGGATTTATAAAAACCATTGGTTTGAATTTTTCATAGCCTTCAACAGCAGAAACATCAATAACAAAAATTCTTCGATTAATCCCAACTTGATTAGCTGCTAACCCAATTCCATTGGCATTAATCATAGTGGAAAACATATTATCAACAATTTCAACTATATCATCTTTTATTTCTGTTACTGGTGCAGCTTTCTTTCTTAATATATCATCACCAAAAACTGTAATTGGTAAAATGGACATAAATTTATTATTCCGGGTTTTATGATTAAAAATTAAACTAAAAGTTTTCCATTTTTCATAATCATTTTATCATCAAGCCAAACAGTTGGCTTTTTGACAACACCATCTAAATGGATTGGGACATTAACATTTCCTCCCATTGAAACATTATTTCCTAAAGCAATATGTATCGTCCCTAATACTTTTTCATCTTCTAGTAAAACACCGCTCAGTTTGGCAGAATCATTTGTTCCTATTCCAAATTCAGCAATATTTCTTGCTTCTTTACCAACCGAGTCTAACATTTTGGTTAACTTATTAGCTAAATGACCTCCATAAATTTTAGTAGCATAACCATTTTCAACTTCAATTTTAATATTGGCATTTTTAATCAATCCCAGACCAGCCATAGAACCATCAACAACAAAGACACCATTTGCTGTTCCTTCAATTGGTGCGAGATAAGTTTCACCTGTTGGTAAATTTCCACTTTCACCTTTTTCGTGAAATAACCCTTTGCTTGCGTAAGCTTTTCTTCCTTCAATTGAAAATGAGATATTTGTCCCGGCTGGTGCTACAACTCTGATAAATTTTCCTCTTTCTAAAATTTCTTTAAGTTTAACAGATAATGCAGCAATTTTTTGATAATCTGCATTCATTCCTCTTATCATTACATCTTTAGTTATTCCAGGAAATGTTGCAATCCTAACACCTTTTGCTGAGGCTTCTCTTCTTGCATTGGTATGAGTTAATGATTTAGCAGTAGGACAAAAAACTATATCAAATTTTTGCATAAGTTCGGCTACTTCAGCAGGTGGCTCTTCACCGTTAATCTTGCCAGATTTCATTTCAACAAGTAAAGAATAGTAACCCAATCTTAAAGCATTTTCGTGAAGAGATAACCCTATTTCTCTTTTAACTTCGTCAGTAATTACTAAAATTTTTTCATTAGTCTTTGCCCCCATACAATCCTTGATAGCAATTTGGGAGGCTTTATCTAATTTTGTTAATCTTTTCATAACAATTCACTTTATAATGGGAAACCAATATTTAATTGAACAGTGGCATTTATACCACCTGATTTTATAAAAGGTTTATGTTTTATAGGATTGATTAATAGCTCTTCAAATTTGATATTGTTTTCTGTTTTCATCTCTTCAATCTTAAAAAATGTATAACCAACAATGCCTTCTAAACTGATATAGTTTTTAATTATATCTAAGACGAAACCTGAACCAATTGAATAACCTATCTCTGGTTTATCATTGTCAAATTTTCTAACTCTCGTACCCGAAGTAGAATTCGCAGTTTCAGTTAATTTAACAGTATTAACTAGCACTGCACCATCTAAAATTTTCCATAATAATCTACTGAAGATTGGAATTCCAATATCCAGCCCTAATCCAAAACTCTTGAATCTAAGATCGTACCTGAAGTCTGTAATTCCTAAAGATTCCTGAGATGTTTGAGCTTGATGAGATTCATCTAATTGCTGATAAAATCCTTTTGTTGTAATGAAAAATCCACTGAACTTAGCTCTAAAAAAATGAATACCAAATCTATAACCTTCTGATTTGCCAAAGTCTTTGAGTTCTTTTGTTTGATTTATATTGAATTCATCAACATAGTTTTTTAATAAACCTGGTTGATATTCTTGATATGATATTCCTCCATATCCACCCACCAATCCAAGACAGCCAAAACCAATTGATTGAGGTTTGATTTGTGAATGAAAAATTATTATTAGAGAAAAAAATAAAAATATCATAATTATTTAATTCCCTTTTCAAGTCCGTGCCCGAGTGGCCCTTTTTCTCTAATCCATAATAAGAAAGAAAATAAAACTCCTAAACCAGCTAAAAAAGTAAATAACCACATACCTGGAGCATAACCAGATGGATTCTGGGGGCTAGCT
>JANWVQ010000024.1 GCA_025056745.1 Ignavibacterium sp. | reverse complement strand
TTTATTAAATTGTTTTGGTGTTATGCGAATATCATAAATTAAACGATCAGATTGAGGATTCCAGTTTTCAAATTTTGCTCTGATTTTTTCTTTCATTTCTGAGTAATTAAAATCTCCAACAATAACTATTGCAGAATGTTCAGGATGATAATTTTGTTCATAAAAAGATTTAATCAGTTCCTTGGAAATATTACTAATTGTAGATTTCAATCCTTGTGGAGGATTTGAATAATAACTGTCAGAAAAAATCAAGCGATTGAAGTAATTACCAATTACATTTCTTGGACTTTCTTTTTCTTGGTCAAGTTCAGCTATCCATCTTTGTTTTCGTTTTGCAATTTCCTTTTCATCAAATTTTGGATGTAAAACAACTTCGCTAAAAATTTCAAAGAGATTATCGAAATAGTCTTTAATAACTGTCGAACTAACTATTGTAAAATCATATCCTGATGATGCTGATAATTCGCTTCCGTAAAAATTAAAAATTGAATCAATCTCAGATTTTGAGAAGTTTTTTGTCCCAAACTTTAATGCTTCAGCGGTAAATGCTGCTAATCCATAGTTTTCTCCATCTTTTAAGCTTCCTGCATTAACAGTAAATGACAATGAAATTAGAGGAGAATTTTTCTTTTCCAAAAGATAAACTGTCAATCCATTTTTAAGATTGTAAGTTTCATACTGAGGTAATTTGAATTGAGCGCTCATAATAGTTGTAAATAATATTAATGATAAAAATGTTTTCACTTTTCTTCCTCCGTGAATAAAATTCCAACGGTTCTGTTTTGTTTGGTAAAATATTTTTGAGCAACGGATTGAATTTGCTCTTTTGTAACTTTCTTAAAATCTTCAGGCGCTGAAAATAATTTTTTATAATCTCCAAAGAATAATTCATAAGTTCCAATTGTATTAGACATACCATTGATAGTTTGAGTAGTTCTATAAAATTCCATTAACTTTTGATTTTTCACTTTTTGAAGTTCGTCTTCTTTTACGCCATCTTTAATAATTTTATTAATTTCTTCATAAATAGCATCTTCTAATTTTGAAGCAGATACATTTTCATTTGCAATAGCATAGAAATAAAACAGAGTTGGATCAAAAGCTAATGGATAGTAAGTGCCTATCTCTATTGCAAGTTGTTTTTCTTCAACTAATGATTTATATAATCTGGATGATGGACCATTTGATAGAATATCGTTTAGTAACTCAAGTGCATAGTAATCTTCGCTTCGAGTTTCAGGAACGTGGTAGGCTATAAGCAAATATGGAGTCGGAACTTCACGGTGAACAAAAATTCTTCTTTCACCTTTTTGCTCTGGTTCTACTGTGTGAATCTCGCGTGGTTTGGGACCTGCAGGAATTGATTCAAAATATTTTTCAGCAAGTTTTTTCACTTCTTCAAATTTTACATCGCCACTTATTACAACTACACAATTATTAGGTGCGTAGTAAGTATGAAAATAATTTTGCAAATCAGATTTTGTCCAGTTTTTTATATCAGATTCCCAACCAATAACGGGCCACATATAAGGATGAGCTGTAAAAGCTGTTGCCTGAACTTGATGCCATAATTCTTCTAATGGATTGTTTTCTAAACTGGTATTTCTTTCAGATAAAATTACTCCTCGTTCACTTTCGATCATTTTATCATCAAAGTTCAAATCTCTAATTCTATCAGATTCAAGATCGAAGATTACTTCCAAAGCTGAGCTCGGAAACCAATCTGTGTAGGCAGTAATGTTTTCCGTTGTGTAAGCATTATTTGAACCTCCGTTTGCTTCCATCACTCTGTCAAATTCTTTTGGACCATA
>JANWVQ010000013.1 GCA_025056745.1 Ignavibacterium sp. | reverse complement strand
TCCACCTGGCTCCATAACATATTGTGGTGGGGGAACGTATGAGCCGTAAGCAGGACCACCAGACCAGCCATAACTAAAGTTATAACATCTGAAAGTAGTTCCAAATGAAATTCCAACAAATAAGATCGAATCTTTGCTAATTGCTGCCCCGTGATTGTATGAACCATAACCAGATCCTTGAATCCCAAAACCATATTTTATTACTTGAGAAGTATCAAAATTAGGATAAAGATATGTGACTGATACAGTGTTTGGAGCAGTCTTAGGATATGGCTGAGTTGCAACCACATATAAAGTATTTCCGAGAACAGTTATTCCTCTCAGGAATCCAATGTTTCCAGTTAATGTGTCAGAATCTCCATTTAAATTATAGTCAATGAATTTCTTAAAGACGGTATCCCCTGGTGAAAGCCTATAAATAGCGTTGTGTGCATTAACATCAAGCAATCTTGATGATATTACCCATAGATTTCCGTTATTATCCAATGTAGACAAAAAAGGTCTGACTCTGTTTGAATCAGCTGCTGGGAAATATAGTCTTTTTGTGTAATACCATTTGGGTTGAGTTTGAGAGTAGGTTAAATTGAAGAAAAATATTACGGAAAGTAGGAATAGTAAAGGGTTTTTCATAGCTGCCTCATATTTGCTAATTGTTAAATTATTTGATGTTATGAATAGTTTTCATTCTAAATATAATGAAAAAGTTTTTTAATTATTGACAAAAAAAGAAATATTTCTTCATAAAGTTTCATTAAATTTAAATATTAAATATTAGCGCTATGGAAACTTTTCAACTCAGTCTTCTTATAGTAATCTTTCTGTTTTTTGCTCTTATGATGTTCTTCAGAAAGATTCCTGCATTAATTGCTCTGCCACTGATGGCTTTTTTCATTTCATTAGCAGGAGGAATAAATTTCAATGATATTATTAAATATGTAATTGGTGAAGGCTCGGTAAAACTCTTTCAGGCATATACAATCGCAATGTTCGGAAGTATGCTAAGTGTAATGATGCAAAAAACCGGAGTAGCTGAAGCATTTATCAAAAAAGGAGCTGAACTCTCAGGCGATAATCCCTGGATAATTTCCATAATTATGTTATTTCTGATTATTTCTCTTTTCACTACTCTCGGTGGTTTGGGAGCAATAATTATGGTTGCAACCATAGTCCTTCCTATTATGTCTTCTGTGGGTGTTGGACCAATGACTTCTGTTGGGATATTTCTTTTTGGACTTAGCATTGGCGGTCTGTTAAATGTAGGTAATTGGGCAGTTTATATAAGTGTTATGGGACTTAAAGTTGATGAAATAAGACCATTTGCAATGTTGATGTTATTTACGTCAGTTATTGCTGCAATAATTTTTATTACAATTCAGCTTTATAAAGATGGACAGGACATTAAATTTAAAAAAATAATCATCAATTCATCTTTAATAATTTTTATATCACTTATACTTTATAATGTATATACAAATTATTTGTCAACAGATACTCAGAAGCTAATAGAAAATTTATTGTCTGATTTTGGCTTGGCAATAAAATTTATAATAATATTCGGAATCATACTTCTGTTTTTAGCAGCATTTGTCAGGATTATTTTTCAGAAAAATGTTAGCCAAAATCCGCATTGGATAAGTTTCTTTTCTCCATTTATACCACTGTTTTTGATTCTTCTCTATGATGTGAATTTTATTGCAGCATTCATACTTGGTCTTTTGTTCGCATTTCTATCAACTTATAAAAAAGGTAGTCTTAACATATTCATTCGTTCCTGCTTCGAAGGTGGTGGAGTTGTAATGCCGGCAGTTGCATTGATGTTCGGAATCGGAATGCTGCTTGTCGCAATTATGGGTCCTGGAATAGAATTAAAACAATATCCCAATGGTTGGCCAGTATTAAATTTAATAAAACCACTAATGTTTAAAATCGTTCCGACAAATGCTTTCTCTTATGTGTTGACCTTTACTCTTGCGGCTCCACTTGCGCTTTATCGGGGACCTCTTAATGTTTGGGGAATGGGTTATGGACTGGCAGCAGTTTTCCTTGCAAGTGGAATGAATCCCGGAGCAGTGATGGGTTTATTATTAGCTGTTGGACAAATTCAGGGAATTTCAGACCCAACAAATACTCATAATGTTTGGCTTGCAAATGAAATGAGAGTTGATGTTCAAAAAGTTTTGTGGACAACTCTTCCCTATACGTGGATGTTAGCTTTTGTAGGATTAATTATTTCAGCAATTATGTTTTTATAAATTTATGAAAAGAAAAATTAAAATAGGAATTGATGTTGGCGGAACTTTCACTCACGCAGTTGGAATTGATATAAGTGATTATTCATTGATTGGTAAATCCTGCGTTCCAACCACTCATAAAGCAAAAGAAGGCGTCGCTGCTGGAGTAGTGCAGTCAATGCACAATCTTATTTCGAGTTCTAAAATTTATCCTGAGGAAATAGTTTTAATTGCACATTCGACAACGCAGGCAACAAATGCTCTTTTAGAGGGTGATGTTGCAATTGTTGGAATTATTGGAATGGCAAAAGGTGTTGAATCATTTCGAGCTAAAAAAGAAATCAACTTAAAAAATATAGAACTCTCTCCCGGGAAATTTCTTCAAACCAGATTTAGATTTATTAACACTTCAAAATCTCTTTCTGAAAGTCTAGTTGAAAGACTAATTGATGAGCTTCTTTCGGAAGGTGCGCAAGTAATTGTTGCTTCAGAAGCTTTCGGAGTTGATGATACTACAAATGAAGATTTAGTTGTTCAAATCGCAGAGTCTAAAGGATTATTGGCGACTGCTGCAAGTCAGATTTCAAAATTATATGGACTTAAAGTTCGGACTCGTACTGCAGTAATAAATGCAAGTATGATGCCCAAAATGTTAGAAACAGCAAATATGACTGAACAAGCAATTCGCGAAAGTGGTATCAAAGCACCGCTTATGGTTATGCGTTCTGATGGCGGAATTATGGATATAAATGAAATGAGAAAGCGACCGATTTTAACAATGCTTTCAGGTCCTGCTGCGGGAGTTGCGGCTGCTTTAATGTACGAAAAAGTTTCTGATGGAATTTTCCTTGAAGTTGGTGGTACTTCAACAGACATTTCTGTTATTAAAAATGGAAAGCCACAAGTTAAAAGTGCACAAATTGGTGGAAACAGACTTTATCTCAGAACTCTTGATGTGAGAACTTTGGGAATTGCTGGTGGCTCAGTACCTCGAATAAAAAATAACAAGATTATTGATGTCGGTCCACGAAGCGCTCATATAGCTCAACTTAATTATGTCGCTTACTCTGATGAAGATTTTAATGATATTGAAATCGAAACTATTCAGCCATTAAAAAATGATCCAGATGACTATTTAGCAATAAAATGTAAAGAAAAAAAATTTACTTTAACCCCGACTGAATCATCTTATTATCTGAATCTTGTTAAAGAAGTTGGTCACGGAAGTGCTAATGAAAATAGTATTAACTCTTGTTTTAATTCTTTAAGTAAAATCCTAAAAACAGAATCATCAGAAATAGCAGATGAAATATTGAAAATCTCTGCAGAAAAAATCAGACCAGTAATCAATCAGCTTATTCGTGAATATAAATTAGATCGTGAGTTGGTTGAATTCGTTGGTGGCGGTGGTGGAGCTTCAGCAATTGTTCCTTTTACTGCAAAACATCTCGGCTTTTCACATAGAATTGCAAAAGATTGTGAAGTAATTTCTGCAATAGGTGCTGCGCTTGGAATGATCAGAGATTCAGTTGAAAGAACTATAATTAATCCCACAGAAAACGATTTAATTACTCTTCGCCAGCAAGCATTTGAATCAGTTGTAAGAATGGGAGCCGACCCGGATACAATCGAAGTTTCAGTTGAGATTGATTCACGAAATAAAAAAGTTATTGCTGTTGCGATGGGCTCAACTGAAATGAGATTAAGAGAAGTTCAATTTCGACAATTATCTGAAAATGAAATCAAAGAAATTGCTTCCAAATCTTTCAAGACAGATAAAGATAAAGTAACAATAACTGACAAAACTAATTTTTACTACGTTGTTTCCTTTAAAAGATCAAAGTCTATTTTATTTGGTTTGATTAAAGAAAATCTTAATAGCATAAGGGTTATTGATAGAGAAGGAACAATAAAGCTTCAACTTAATAATGCTACATCAAAGACAGTTAAAGTGAACGAAGTAAAATCGGTTATTACTAAAATGATTTCTGATTTGACTACTTTCGGTGATGCAGGAGCTTTGGTTCCAGATATTTTCATTCTTGTATCATCAAAAATTTTAGACTTCACTGGTTTAATAAATGAAAATCAGATTATTTCATTGGCAGATTATGAACTAAATAAGGTTTCACAAAATGAAGATTTGGTTGTCATATCTTCTCCAAAAAAATAATTATGAAAGAAAAAGTTTACGATTACATAATTTATCCCGCAAACTTACTTGGCTGTGTTTATTCAGTTAATATTGCTGAAAAAGGTGCCTCTGTTCTTTTGTTGAATAATTATGGATTTGCTGGCGGAGATTTAACTCACAGTCTCTGTAGCTATCAAAAAATTTTTGATAATCAACTTTCTGGAATAATTGAAAAAATTTATCAGAACATTATCTCAAGTAAGAACAGTGTGTTTTATAAAAATCAGGATGATTTAGTTCTTAATCCAGAAACTATAAAAATTGTTCTTCAGGAAATTTTAGAAGAAAGTAAGATTGATTTACTTTTCCACGTTTTCCCGATTGGAATTTCAAAAGAGGATGACTTCATAAATATCCAATTATCGGCAAGGGAAGGAACTATAATCAGAAAAGCAAAAAGAATAATTGATACAAGTGAGAACTACACATTAATGAAATTTGCAGGCTTGAAGAAAAAACTTACAAAATGTTCTTTCAATCTTTTTTTGTGTAAAAGTAGTTCTGTTAAATCAGATAATTATGACAAAATAGTTTTACACAAATCCGTCAACAAATCTGTTAAACTCGATGATTCAAGATTTTGGATTTCGTTAAATGTTCCATTTCCAGAAAATGAATTATTCGTTGAAAATATTTCTCAAAAATTGCTGAATGAATTTGAAATGTTTGCTCTTGAAAATGGTGGCAGAGTTCAGTTAGTTGCACCGCAAACATTCAGAAAATATCAAGTAGAAAACAGTGAACTCAATTCAGAACTCGTCTCTCATCCCAAAGTAAATTTGATAAAAAATTTTAATGAAGATGAGATTTTTTTAGAAGCTAATTATTATGAAAAAGAACTGAATTTATAATTATGTCAAAGCAAGTAATTGATCAGTTGAAAAATAAATTAATAGTTTCTTGTCAGGCAGAAGGCGACTCTCCATTCAATTCACCTGAAGGAGTAACGATGTTTGCTAAGGCTGCTGTGATGGGTGGCGCTGCAGGAATTCGTTCAGAGGGAATTGATAAAACAAAAATGATTTTGAAAAATGTAAATGTTCCGGTTATAGGATTAATTAAATCAAAATTTGATGATGGATTTGTCAGAATAACAGGAAGATATAAAGATGTTGAAGATTTACTGAACATTGGAGTTCATATAATTGCAATTGATGGAACATTCAGAAATCGAGAGAATCTCAGTGGTCCTGAATTCATAAATAAAATCAAGTCAGAATTTGGTTGCATCGTAATGGCTGATATTTCAAATCTTGATGAAGCTTTGGAATGTGAAAAAGCAGGTGCTGATTTAATTTCAACAACTTTGAATGGATATACTCCTGAAACTTTAAGTGATAAAACAAAATCTCCAAACTACGATTTGGTAAAGTTGTTGGTTGAAAAAATAAGTTCACCAATTATTGCAGAAGGAAGAATCAACTCACCAGAAGCTGCTGCAAAGATGATTGAGATTGGAGCTTATTCAGTTGTTGTCGGAACAGCAATTACAAGACCACAGATTATAACAAGTTGGTATGTTGAAGCAATAAAGAGTATTAAATAAAATTTATCTATTGCAGTCTGCTTTATCTGACTGTGAAATAAAGCAATAAAACTTTGGGCTTTAGTCAAATAAAAAATATGGATCAACTAAAACAAAAATATGACATTATAGTTGCTGGCGCTGGAATTGCCGGAATAAGTGCAGCAGTTAAAGCTGCAAGACTTGGTGCATCTGTTCTGCTGATTGAGCATTACGGATTTGTCGGTGGAATGTCAACTGCAGGAATGGTCTCACCATTTATGAAACATTCGGTAAATAATGAAACTCTTGTAAAAGGAGTTTTTGAAGATATTGAACACGAAATGATAAATCGTAAAGGAATGATTGATAATGGTTTTTATGCTTCAGCTTTCAGAGCTTCTGCTTATAATCTCCTATCAGATGCAAACTGCACTATTCTTTTGAATGCAAGAATAAATGAAGTTAAAAGAATTGGTAATAAAATTCAATCTGTAATTGTTGTAACTGATGAATCAGAACTTGAAATTCAAGCTGAAGTTTTTATTGACACTACCGGTGATGCTCAATTGGTTTATCTTGGCGGATTTCCTTATCAAAAAGGTGATGAAAAAACAGGTAAACTTCAGGCACTTACTTTGTTTTTCAGAATGGCGGGAATTGATGTTCGAGCGGTTACAGAATATGCAAAGCAGCATCGTGAGGATTTCTTCGATTGGATGGAATATGATTTTGATTTCAGCAAGATTATTTCAATTGCAGGTTTTTTCTCTTTTGTCAAAAGAGCAATTTCTGAAAAAAGATTAAGTGATGAAATTCAATATATTTTTTTTACAACTCTACCTGAATCTGGTGAAGGTTCATTCAATACATCAAATATTTTAGGCGTAGATGGTTCAACTTCAGAGGAGCTAACTAGAGCTGAGTTAATTGGAAGAAAACAAGTTGCTCAGGTTGTTGAGTTACTTCAAAATGAGGTCCCCGGATTTTCAAATTCAATTTTACTTGAAACAGCTGTTCAAGTTGGAGTCAGAGAAACAAGACGCGCAATTGGAGATTATATTGTTACCGGTGATGATATCAGACTTGCACGAAAATTTGATGATGCAATTGCAAGAGCTTGTTATGGCATTGATATTCACGGACAGAAAGATGAAGAAAGCAGAATGGAACATCTCAAGGAAGGTGAATATTATGAAGTTCCTTTAAGAGCATTGATTGTTAAAGAAGCTGAAAATTTATTAGTTGCCGGCAGATGCATTTCATCAACCCGAGAAGGACATAGTGCATTGAGAATTCAACCCACATCAGCAGCTACCGGGGAGGCTTGCGGGGCTTTAGCTGCAATAGCAGTTAAGAATAATAAATCATTACGAGAAATTGACTACAGAATAGTTCAAAAAGAAATAATTTATAACATTACAAAAAAAGATTTATGAATATTTTTTTCGGAACAGATGGTTGGAGAGGAATTTTAGATAAAGAGATAAATGATAAAACTATCTCTTTAGTTGCTCAGGCTTTTGCTGATTATGTGAATTCAAACACGAGTAACAAATTAGTTGCAGTCGGATTTGATGGAAGAAGAAACTCAGAACTTTTTGCTGAAATATTCTCAGAAATTCTATCTGGTAATGGAATAAATGTTTTCCTTTCTGACAGAATAATTCCAACGCCGGTTTTATCATTTATTGTGAAAGATAAAAATTGTTTTGCAGGAGTAATGATTACAGCTTCTCACAATCCGGCAGAATACAATGGAGTGAAGTTCAAAGCTGAATATGGAGGTCCTTTTCTGACTGAAGAAACTAAAAAGGTTGAAAAACTTATCAACTCAAATCCGGTTAAGAAAAGTCATTCCAACATCAGCAAAGAAAATTTTTTGCTTGGATATTCTGAGCATTTGAACAACTTGGTTGATTTTGATTTAATCAGAAGATCGAGATTAAATATCTGCATAGATTCGATGGGCGGTGCAGGTTCCGATTTTTTAGAGAGAATTTTAATCAGTCATCACATACCGGCAAAATCAATTTATTCTTTCCCTGATGAAAAATTTTATGGAAGAGCCGCTGAACCTATTGAAAAAAATCTTTTACCATTAAAAGAAGAATTACTTTCAAGAAGCTATTCAATAGGTTTAGCCACCGATGGTGATGCTGACAGATGTGGAGTTATGATTGAAAACGGAGAATGGCTCAGTGCTCAGGAGACAATTTTATTTCTTACTGACTTTGCTGTTAATCAAAAAAACTTAGATGGTAACATTGTTAAAACATCATCTGTTACTGATAAACTGAAATATTTCTTCCAAACTGATAATCGAAAAGTTATTGATGTTCAGGTTGGATTTAAATACATCACTGAAGTAATGCTAAAACAAAAAGTCGCTTTTGGTTGTGAGGAAAGTGGTGGCTTCGGATATGGAATTCACATTCCTGAACGAGATGGAATACTGTCTTCTCTTTTTATGATTGAATATCTCGCAAATTCAGGCTTTAATAAATTTTCAGAATTAGTAAAATCAAAAAGAGAAAAGTTTGGTGATATTTATTATGACAGAATTGATTTGCACTATGATAAAGAAGACAGGATTGATTTATTACAAAATATTTTTAAAAAGAACTTCGATTCAATTACTAGTTTTAAAATTGAAAGCGTTCAAACATTTTTAAGTAGTCGTGAAATAATAAATGGCATTAAGTTTAAACTATCAGGCAATAACAGATGGTTATTACTTCGCTCATCTGAAACAGAACCTATAATCAGAATCTATGCTGAAGCTGAGAGCAATAGCGAAGTTGAAGGATTATTGAATGAAGGTAAGAAATTAATTTTTAGTAAATAGAATTCAATCACTTTTTAAGAAGAAAAATGAAAAAAAAGTTTATCAACAAAAAAGAAGCGAAAGCATCAATTGAAAAATTATCAGATGAATTTGTCGTAATAAAAAATCCTAGTTACATTCATCCTGAATATGAAGTTGTTCCATTAGCAAAGAAAAATCAAAAGCCTGTTAAACATCTCTCTGCTGCCGTTATGGATATGGATGGAACAACAACCACAACAGAGCTTCTGTGTATTCATTCCCTCGAATTTATGGTAAGAACTTTCTCGAACAGATTAAACAAGTCATTGTGGAAAGGTCTTGATGAAAAATTAGATTACCCAAACATAATCGGAAATAGTACTACAAAACACGTCGAATACTTGATAAATAAATATTCGCGATATTTAAAGAAGAATGATGTAATTAAATCATTTCTTTTTGCTGCCTTCTGGACTTTGTTTTTTGGAAAAGATTCTCAAAGAAAGTTGGAAGTAATTGGTAATCTTAAACAATTCAACATATCAAATCTGACAGACGATTCTTTTTTGAATAAATACAAATCAAATAAGTTTTTGGATGAAGAAGACAAAGAACAAATCAGTAAATATTTATTTGATAAGTATAATAAAAGCTTTTCATCGCTTGCTTTTAACGATTTTGTGAGATTGGGAATTGATGTTTACTATCAACGTTATCACGAAATTCTTGAAAGAATTAAAATTGGTGAAGGACGTTTTGTCGCTGAAGAATTATTTAACGACCCCAACAAACACTTAATTGAATCAATGCCGGGAATGTCTGTTTTCCTGCCATTGATTAAAGGATTGATTACAGAACAACAAGAAATATTTTTTAATTATCTTTTAGAAAATCACATTAGAAGAACGAAAGATAAGTTTTCTT
Source organism: Ignavibacterium sp. (assembly GCA_025056745.1). Taxonomy (GTDB): domain Bacteria; phylum Bacteroidota; class Ignavibacteria; order Ignavibacteriales; family Ignavibacteriaceae; genus Ignavibacterium. The sequence continues at coordinate 5,637 of JANWVQ010000013.1, read as the reverse complement.
TGAAGCAGATTGAAAAAATGAAAAAAAACTTTATTGCTTTGTGTGATTATTTTGCTAAGAGACCGATGAAAACTGCTATCGTTACTTCTTCAATCTTTTATGAAGCAGATATCGTTCTTCGTGAAGTCTTTAAAGTGATTTACTCTGAACTAAATCATTTGTTGAAAGATTCTGAGTTTAAGACTGAAATCTTAACTCATTTCAAAGATTATAATTTATACTATGACGCTGTGATTACTGCAAGTGACTCAAGTGAGATAAGATTAAAGCCTCACCGTGATTTGTATAGTATTGCTCTTTACAGATTGAATATTCCAAAAGAAAAATTCAATGAAGTTATTGGCTTTGAAGATAGTGAAAGTGGAACAATTGCAATCAGAGCTGCTGGAATAGGTTTATGCATTGCAGTTCCGTTTGCACAAACAAGTGGACATAACTTTAAAGCAGCAACTTATGTATGCAAGCACGGAGTTCCGGAGGTTCTATTAAAGTATAATTTATTTTTTTAATGTAACTCTATAAATAGGCTATCGGGAATCGTGGAGTGACATCATTTGTATTGAGAGATAAAGTTATCCTTCGACAAGTTTAGGATGTAAAATTAGACTTATTTCAGTTTTTTCGTTAGCTAACAGATAAAGTAGTTTGACAGTTATTTGAATATTTGAAATAATTATAAAAAGGAAATATAGGTTTATGAAACAATATCAAGACAAAATTTTTCACGTTATATCAAACACACACTGGGATAGAGAATGGAGATTTCCATTTCAGCGAAATCGTCAAATGCTTGTTGATATGATTGATGAAGTTCTTGAAATTCTTCAATCTGAAAAAGATTATCGAGCATTTCATCTTGATAGTCAATCAATTGTAATAAAGGATTATCTCGAAATAAAACCTCACAAAGCTGATTTAATAAAAAAACTCGTTGAAGAAAAAAGATTATTTATCGGTCCTTGGTATGTCTTGCCTGAACAATTTCAGGTTGGTGGTGAAAACCTTTTAAGGAATCTTTTGATTGGACACAAATTAAGCAAACAATATGGCAGAGTCTCAAAAATTGGGTATTCTCCTTTTTCGTGGGGACAAATTTCTCAGCTTCCGCAAATCTATCGTGAGTTCGGAATAAATCTAATTATGTTTTATCGTGGAATAAATTCTCTTGACTCACCAAAAGCAGAATTCCTATGGATTGGTGCTGATGGAACAGAAGCTGTATCTTCAAGATTCTCAACAATGCCACGATATAATTTCTACTTTTACATCTATCGCCCGGTTATTCATAATGAATTCCCTTTTGATTTGGAATATAAATGGTCGAAAGGTGGGGTTCCATTTCACTTCGCTGATAAATCTTTGGTTGATGAAGATTATTTCATTATTGACCCAATTGATGGCTACTATCCTGAAAATATTAAACAACAAGTTGAGAAAATAATTGAAGATCAAGCGAATGATTTCACTACTCCACACGTTATCTGGATGGAAGGACACGATTCAAGTGGGCCCAATATTAAAACAGTGAAACTAATCAAAGACATTAAAAAGCTCTTCCCTGAATTAAAAGTTATTCACTCAACTTTAGAAGATTATGCCGAAGCATTAATGAATAGTGTTGATGTAAAATCTCTGAGGAAAGTTTATGGAGAAAGACGAAGTTCTCAATATGACAAACGAAGTGGAAATATGTATGGTTACACCACATCAGCAAGAATGTATCTGAAGCAAAAGAATTTCGAGGCAGAAAGATGGATTCAGTTTTATGCTGAGCCTTTTAATGTTTTTTCTTCATTAGTTGGTAGAGATATCAATGACAACTATCCTGAAATAGCCTGGGAATTGATTGTTCAGAACTCAGCTCACGATTCAATTGGTGGTTGTAGTCTTGATGAGATTCACGAAGATATGATGTGTCGTTACAAACAATCAATCGAGATTTCAAAAGGGGTGTTTGAAAGAGCAGTTAAATTTATTTGTAAGAATATTGACTTGAGGAGTTGGAATTCAAGTTCAGATTCAAGTAATTTGTTTTTAGTTTCTTTTAATCCAAATCAATTTGAAAGAAATGAAATAGTTGAATGCTTTGTTGATATTCCAAAAGAATTTGATAAAGGTGATTTGATTATTTTAGATAAAGATGGAAATAAAGTTGAGTATCAGATAAAATCTGTCGAATCTGTTCAACCAGTTCTTGAGCAAATGATTGACAGACCAATGTACTTTGATATGATTAGATATAATTTGTATCTATATCTGAAAAACATAAAACCTTTTGGATACAATTCTTTCAAAGTTATTCCACAAACTCAATCAACCAATCAACCAATCAATCAATCAATCTCAAGTACTAGCTTATAAAAGGAAAGATATTTTTTATCTTGAAAATGATTTCCTAAAAATAAAAATCAATTCAAACGGAACATTCAACCTTTTAAGTAAAGAAACAAAAACAGAATTCAAACAACTCGGATATTTTTATGATGAAGGTGAATCAGGACACGCTTGGACAAACATTCCAACAAAACCATTCATAACAACATTAAACTCAAAACCAAAAATAAAAATTGAAGAAAATGGTTCACTTTATTCGAAAGTAAAAATTAGTCATTTAATAAAACTACCAGCTAATCTGAATGAAAGAAAAAGTAAAAAACCAAAACTTACTTCATTAAAAATTGATTTAATTATTTCTCTTTCAAAAACATCAAAGAAAGTCGAATTAGAAATCGAAGTTGATAATAATGCTGAAAGCCACAGATTGAGAATTATGTTCCCAACAAATCTAAACGCTGAATATCATTACGGAGAAGGTCAGTTTGATGTTGTGAAAAGAGAAGTTAAAAGAATTGATTCAAAAGATTGGATTGAACAACCAATGTATGATTATCCACTTCATCATTTTATGGATGTCTCTGATGGCAAAAATGGTCTTGCAGTTCTTGTCGATGGTTTGAAAGAATATGAAGTTAAAGATGATAAGAAAAGAACAATTGCAATTACTTTATTTAGATCATTCGAATACATAATTTATGCGAGTTCTAAGGAAGATTATTCTTATCAAAAAGGAAGTCAGTGCTTAGGTAAATCTTCATATCGTATTGCTTTATATCCACATATTAGCGATTGGCAGAAAGGAGAGGTTTATAAAGAAGCGCTCAATTTTAACAATCATATTTCAATCGCTCAAATTGGAGAAGCAAAAGGAAATTTGCCTTGTGAAAATTCTTTTATGAAAATTTATCCCCAACAACTAATTTTCAGTACACTAAAGAAGTCTGAAAATAGAGATGGCTTTGTTTTGAGAATTTATAATCCAACAGAAAATGATGTTGAAGGAAAAATTGAATTCTTCAGTAAGATTTCAAAAGTCGAGCAAGTTACTCTTGAAGAAGTGTTTGTCAAAGAAATTAATAAATTGAATGACAATTCTTTCCCGGTTTCTTTAGCAAAAAAGAAAATAGGAACTTATAGAATAAAATTTTAAACAATAGAAATTAGTGCCTTTGAGTCTTCGTGGCGAGGAAGATTTGCCACAAAGTCACTAAGACACAAAGAATAAATAAAAGGATTATTTGTATGATTAAAAATAAATATGGTTACTTCTCAGCGGATGGAAGAGAATTTATTATTACGAATCCTCAAACTCCACGACCTTGGTTTAATTATATGTGGAATGAAAACTATGCTGGTCTAATTTCACACACTGGCGGTGGTTTTAGTTTCTTAGAAACTCCAAGAGATAATAGATTAACAAGAATGAGATATAATTGTCTGCCTTGGGATAGACCAGGTAGATATGTAATTGTAAAAGATGTTGATAATGGAAAATATTGGTCATTAAGTTGGGCTCCAACTCACGAAAAGAAATATGATTTTTATGAATGTCATCACGGACTAGGTTACACAACCATAATAACTGAAAAAAATAAAATCAGAGCTGAGATTACTTATTTTGTTCCAACTGATTTGAATGGTGAAATATGGATGGTAAAACTTTCTAATCTCTCCAGCAAAAAAAGAAATCTCGAGATTTATTCTTTCACAGAACTATTGATGGGAAATGCTTTGAACGATATTATAAATCAGCCAAACGATAAACACTTCACAGATATTCATTTCAATAAAAAGTATCAGACACTCGTTTGCACAAGAAGATATTGGGTATTAAACAAAAAAGTTTCAGTAGCCCAACCAAATATTGATTGGCGATATAATCTTTTATTCACATCAACTTTACGAGTTAGTGGCTTTGATGGAAGTTTAGATAAGTTTATTGGTAAGTGGCGTTCTGAAGCAAACCCAATTGCAATTGAAACTGGTAAAATGGGTAATACAGAAATAACTGCAGGTGACCCAGTTGCTGCATTGCAATCAAAAATTACTTTGGATAAAAAATCAGAAATTGAATTCGCTACTTTGATGGTCGTCGTAAGTAAAGATGTTAAAAATCCTTTCAAAGCAATTAAACTTGATGAACTAAAAAAAATCAAAACATTAAAAGATAAGTTTGAAGATGTAAAACTATATTGGAATGATTATCTCAGTAATGTTAGAGTATCAACTCCTGATAAAAAATTTAATCTGATGTTGAATGTTTGGAATCAATATCAGGCTGCAGTTACCTTCGATATGGCAAGAAACTCCGGATACTATCACGGTGGTTTACTTTTTGGGACCGGAATGCGAGATCAGTTTCAGGATATTCTGGGAATGGTGATTGCACATCCTGAAAGAGTTAGGAAAAGATTATTAAATGCTTTAAGGTTTCAATTCAAAGATGGCTCAACACTTCATAACTTTTTCAAGATTACTGAATGGGGTGAAAAGACAAATCATTCCGATACTCCTTTATGGATTCCATTTGGAATAATTGAATATCTGAACGAAACTGCTGACTTTTCAATTCTTGATGAAGTAGTAAAGTTCTATGATGAAGATGAAGCAACTGTTTATGAACATATGAAAAGAGCTGTTGATTTTGCTATCTCTGCTTGCACTGAAAGAGGATTACCAAAAATTATGAACGGAGATTGGAATGACACTCTCGATCACATAGGACCGAAGGGAAAAGGAGAAACTGTTTGGGGTGCATTTTTTCTTGCTTACATAATTAAAAAAACTTTTGAATTACTTGAACATAAAAATGATCTTGAAACTCTCGAAAGATGGAAAAACAAATATGAGCAATTGAGAAAAGTGATAAATGAAACTTGCTGGGATGGTAAATGGTATTTAAGAGCATTCAGAGATGATGGAAGCGAGGTCGGTTCTGAAAAACATAAACAGGGAAAGATTTTTATAAATCCCCAATCTTGGTCAGTAATTTCGGGAGTAGCTACAAAAGAATTCGCTGATTCAGCTTTGAAATATTCAAAAAAATATCTAACAACGCCTTACGGAATGCAAATTGTTTGGCCTGCATATAGAGAAATTGAAGACAATACCGGATTAATAAGTCGTTGCGTCCCAGGTAAAAAAGAAAATGGAGCAGTATTTAATCACGCATCTAGTTGGTTCGTGCTTGCTTCTTTGTTGAATGATGATATTCAATTTGCTTATGAAACTTACTCAAAAATGATTCCATTGAATTCATCAAAGAGAATAGATATATATGAAGTTGAACCTTATGTTTAT
>JANWVQ010000160.1 GCA_025056745.1 Ignavibacterium sp. | reverse complement strand
GCTCTTGCGTGGTAATATCCACCTTTTAATCTCAACCCAATATGTTCAGAAAAATTTTTCTGAATTGAGAGAAAACCTCCGAAGTTAAAGTCAATTGGTTCAACATTAATATCTGTGCTCATTAACCTGGGATAAGTCGCTCCAAAACCAAAAACCCAGGCATCTTTTGTCAAGAAGCCGTATTTTGTAGTTTGAGCAAAAATGTTTGAAGAGAGCAACAATACTCCCAATACAAGTATAGTTAAGACTTTTTTCATATATACCTCTAAGATTATTTATTGGATTCGTATTTTAACTACCAAAAAATATATTTTCAAAATCTAAATTCCAAATAAATTTTAATTTTTTTTGAAGATTAAGTGATAATTGACACTAATTTAACAATAGCTGTCTCGGTTCTTAACCTATGGTTTGAAAGTTTGTAAACATTTTTATATTCATCTGACAAAAGCTCAAGTTCATTTTGTGACAAACCTCCTTCGGGACCAAAAATGAAATAATTATTAATACCAGTCTTCAATTCATCTTTACTAAAAAATTTATCACCTGACAAATCAAATATAAAAACTGAATCATTTTCTTTTATTTCTTCTTTTAATGACTTAAAAGACTTTAGAAATTTAAATCTTGGCAAATAACTTCGCAGAGATTGTTTTATTGTTTCTATCATAATTTTCTTAACTTTAATATCATCAAACTTATTTACAACTGTTCTTTCCGAAATGAAGAAAATAAATTTTGTTATTCCCATCTCTATTGATTTCTCAATTGCAAATCTGAATCTTTCTTTATTTTTAAGAAGAGGAATACATAATATTAAATTTTCATTATAAGTTTCAATAAAAATTTTATCAATTATTTCACTTGTAAGAACATTGTTTTTTATTCTAATAATCTTAGCTCTGTAAATACAACCTAAACCATCTGTTACAAAAATTTCTTGATTTATTTTCTTTCTGAAAACATTGGCACAATGATGAAATTCTTCATCAACTAATAGAATTTCTTTTTCAGAAATTTTTTCTGAATAAAACAATTCAATATTAGAAAGAGGTTCCAAGATCAAATATTATTTCTTTATTAAATTTTTTATCAAAACCAAATTCAAAACGAATTACATTATAAGGCAAAATCAAAAAACTAATTCCAAATCCATAACCATAAATGGATTGTTGTCTCTTTAAAAATTCTCTAAAAACAGTTCCGTGGTCTATATAAGAATGAAAGAACAATGCAATTCTGTAAGATAATAACTTATCTGGTATTATTGGAATAAATGTTAAATCTAAATGAAATTGATTGATAATCGGATAAAATATTTCAAAAGAGGATATAAAAAGATTTCTATCCTCGATTCGTTTGAAGAAATTTCCTCTTATTTTTTCATCAACCCCAATTATTGAATAATCATACAAAGGAACTTTATTTCCAAAAGTTAATCTAGATAAAAATCTTAGTTTATAAAAAAATTTTTCTGATAAATTATCATAATATCTTAAATCAAATTTTGCTGTTTGATGATTTATTGAATTAAAACCCAATCCATTCAAAGTTGAGTTGAATAGCAAATACTCACCTTGCTTTGGAAATTGAATCAAATCTCTTTTATCATATTCATAACCTAATCCAAATTGTAAATATTTGTCGATGCCATTTTGATTTATAATAAAATTTGGAATACTATCAGAAACTTCAAAGTAATTGAATGATAAGTTGCAATAAATTTTGTTGAATCTATCTAATCTCTTTCCTAAAATTAAATTCGCAACTGCGTGTTTATAATCAAATTGGTAACCTAATTGAGTTTCAGCAGTAATACTTCTATTTCTTTTTTTTGATGATGATGTTGAAAATCTTAAAAAATATTTTCCATCATTTGATAGATTTGGATTTAGATAAGTAAATCCGTATGAAGGGTTATAACCAAAAGAAATAGATCCATAAATGGTCTCATTCCTTCCACGAAAATTTTTATAAACTAAATATAAACCATAAGAAATTTTTTTGTAATCTCTTTCGTTAATGTCCACAAATGGAATTGGGAAAATATACCAGCTTTCTTCTACTTTAATAACAATAATATTCTTGCCCGAGACATTTTCTAATTCTAATTCTACCTGGTTGAATAAACCTAAGCTATAAATTCTCTCCTTATTAAATTCAAGGTCTTTTTTTACTAATGTATCACCAGCTTTAAAGGTTAGTTCATTGAGTATAACAAAATCTTCTGTAGTTTTATTTCCCTTTATTGCAATAGAATCTACGATAAAAAAAATGTCAGAGTCGACCTGACCCTGACAAAATTTCTCTGAATAAAATGAAACAATAAATAAAGCTGTTAGAGAGATATATATGAATATTTTCAGCTCTGACCCTAAAATTTATTTATACATAATTTTCAATTGGTAAACAACTACAGACTAAATTTCTATCACCGTAAGCATTATCAACTCTGCTTACTGACGGCCAGAATTTGTTTTCACGACAAAAATCTAATGGAAAAGCAGCCTTTTCTCTACTGTATGAATGATTCCAATTATCTGAAATTAAACTTCTGATGGTGTGTGGTGCATTTTTGAGCACATTATCACTTTTATCATAAATTCCATTTTCTATTTCAGCAATTTCTTTTCTAATAGATATCATTACTTCACAAAATCTATCTAATTCAGCTTTTGATTCACTCTCTGTAGGTTCAACCATTAATGTTCCCGGGACAGGAAATGATACAGTTGGAGCGTGATAACCATAATCCATTAATCTTTTAGCAATATCTTCGACTTCAATACCAGCACTTTGTTTAAACATTCTCATATCAAAAATTAATTCGTGAGCAACTGTATCATTCATTCCAACATATAAAGGTTTGAAGTGTTCTTTTAGTTTATTTTTGATATAATTTGCATTTACTATTGCTGCTTTAGTTGCATTTACTAATCCTTCACTACCCATCATTTTTATATAGCTATGAGAGATCAGTAGAATTAAAGCACTACCCCAAGGAGCAGCTGAGACAGCAGAAATGGATTTTTCTCTATTTATGTTTACAACAGAATGACCTGGTAAATATTTTACTAAGTGTTCAGCAACTGCAATTGGACCCATACCAGGACCTCCGCCGCCGTGAGGGATGCTAAAAGTTTTATGGAGATTTATATGACAAACATCTGCTCCAATAGTTGCTGGTGAGGTAAGTCCAACCTGCGCATTTAGATTAGCACCATCCATATAAACTTGGCCACCATTCTGATGAACAATTTCACAGACTTCTTTTATAGTCTCTTCAAATACACCGTGAGTTGATGGATATGTAACCATCAATGCTGCGAGCGTATCTTTGTAAATATTTACTTTCTTTTTGAAGTCTTCAAAATCAATGTTCCCATTACTATCACAATTTACAACTACAACCTTCATACCTGCCATTACTGCACTTGCTGGATTTGTTCCGTGAGCAGAACAAGGAATTAAAACAACATTTCTTTGTCCTTGACCTATATCTTCTAAATATGCTTTTATAACTGCTAATCCTGTATATTCTCCTTGAGCACCTGAATTCGGTTGTAAAGACACTGCAGAAAATCCTGTTATTTTTTCCAAATAAAATTCTAACTCTTTAAATATTTGTTGATATCCAAGAGCTTGCTCTATTGGAGCAAAAGGATGAAGCTCTGAAAATTCTGGCATCGAAATACCTTGTAATTCAGTAGCAGCATTTAATTTCATCGTGCAGGAACCTAATGGAATCATCGAATGAACTAATGACAAATCTTTACTTTCCAATCTTTTTATATATCTCATCATTTCTGTTTCTGAATGATATGAATTAAAGACTGGATGAGTCAAGTATTTACTTTTTCGAATCAAACTTTCAGGGAAAGAAGAATATGTAATAACAGTTTCTATATCAAAACTTTTTGAATCAGAGCTATATGAATTTCCTTTTAATTCTAAAGCTTCTATGAAAATATTTACTATCTGCTTAACATCATCAAGATTTGTAATCTCTGAAAGCGAAATTCCAACATCACCATTTGAAAAGTATCTGAAGTTGACTTCTTTTTCTAATGCTTTATTTTGAATTCTTGATTGTTCATCTTTATTGAATCTAAAGGTAAGAGTATCAAAATAATTTTTATTAATTTGCTTTAAGTTAAATTCATTTAAGGCTATTGATAGATATTTTGTGAGATGATTTATCCTTGCTGCAATTTTTCTTAAATTTTCAGGTCCGTGATAAACTGCATACATTCCAGCCATTACTGCGAGTAAAACTTGGGCTGTACAAATATTACTTGTAGCTTTTTCTCGTTTTATATGTTGTTCTCGAGTTTGTAAAGCCATTCTCAACGCTTTATTTCCTTCTGAATCTATTGAAACTCCAATGATTCTTCCTGGAATATTTCTTTTATACTCATCCTTTGTTGAAAAATAGGCGGCGTGCGGACCTCCATACCCCATTGGGACACCAAATCTCTGAGTAGTTCCAACGGTACAATCAGCACCGAATTCTCCAGGTGGTGTTAGTAATGTTAAACTTAATAAATCTGCTATTACAATTTTATAAATAGAATATTCGTCAGCTTTTGAAAATAGTTCACTAAAGTCGTATATCTCACCAATGTTTGATGGATATTGAACAATAAGACCATAATATTCATTGTCAAGTTCGATTTCATTATGATTAGCGATCACAAGTTCAATTCCAAGATGCTTCGCTCTTGTTTTTAACACATCTATGGTTTGAGGGAATATATCATCCGATACAAAAAATTTTTTAGAGTTATTCTTTTCTTTTTTTCTAAGATTAAAAAACATTGTCATTGCTTCTGCAGCAGCAGTGGCTTCATCTAATAAAGATGCATTTGAAATCGGTAGTCCTGTTAAATCAGAGACTAATGTCTGATAATTTAACAGTGCCTCTAATCTACCTTGTGATATTTCTGCCTGATATGGAGTGTATTGAGTATACCAAGCTGGATTTTCAAGAATATTTCTTTTTATTACTGAAGGTGTAATTGTGGGGTAATATCCCATTCCTATGTATGATTTATAAATTTTATTTTTTTTTGCTACTGACCTGATATAGTTTAAGTATTCTAATTCTGTTAAAGCATCGCCTATTTGAAGTGGTTCACTGATTCTGATATTTTCTGGAATTGTATGATCAATTAGATCATCAACTGATTTAAATCCGCAAAACTGTGCCATTTCCTCAAGTTCTGAATTTGAAGGACCGATATGTCTATTTTCAAATTTATCTGGGTGTGATAGATAATTCATTTGAAATCCAATTTAGTTAAACATTTAATTTCATAACACAAAATTAAAGATAAGAATTCAAGTTAAAAATCTATTATTCAATAGTGTGATAGAAATTCAAATTGAGTGTTGAATTTTATGCGCGGGATATTAATTTGATAGTAATTTATAGTTAATTTTTAATCAAGAAGTCATACTTTGGATTCTTAATTTTTATCAATACCGCCACCAAGACTCTAAGGCACGAAGTTTCTTTGTGTCTTTGTGTCTTTGTGGCAAGATAGATAATTGGTGTTTAACTTTAAATGTTAAGTGTTAAAAGGATTGGCTGATTTTGTTTTTCAATTATACATTATACATTCTAAATTATACATTTTCAATGTGGCTAAAGCCGAAGTATTTTTCTAATCTTTTTCTCAGTTGGCTAAAGCCGACTGTAATTTTTATCCGTAAAAATCAGTCTAATCCGTGTTTATCTGTGGTCTATTCCTAAAAATGTTAAATTGATTAGTTGATTTTGTTTTGATTATACATTATAAATTATACTTTAAATAACTTATTTTTAAGGTTATGAAAAAGACAAAAGGTCAAATAATAGAACATATTAAAGATTTTCTTTTCCCTATTGATGAAATATCTTTTGCTTTAATATTTGGTTCATTTGTAGATAAAGATTTTTATCACGATATAGATATTGCTATTTATATTAACAATTCATTTAATTATCAGGATCTAAATAAATTCCCTTACGGTTATACAAGTAGTTTGGAATCATCATTATCTTATATATTAAGAGAAAATGTTGATTTACTTTTGCTCAATGACGCTAATCTTCTAATTCAAAAAAAAGTGGTTGATAAAAGAATTATTGTATTTGAAAAAAATAAAACACTAAGAGTTGAGTTTGAAAATTTGATCAGAAAGAGATTTATTGATTTTATTTATCTGAGGAAATCAAATTTATTTCATAATAATAATAAATTTAGATATGCCTGATTTATTTGTTGTTGAAAAAATATTATCTAATCTCTTGGCAAACTTTGAAAATCTTTCAAAACATCGAAACGTTTCATCAATGGAATTAAAATCTAATATTGATACTTTATGGATCGTTGAGAGAGGGTTATTTTTATGTATCCAAAATATTTTAGATTTGTTTGCTCATATTATTTCTTATGACTTTGATGAAAAGTGGGAATATTATTCTGATATACCTGAGGTTTTATTAAAGCATAATCTACTGACACCCGATGAAAGAGATTTACTTAATAAAATGATTAGTATTAGAAATAGATTAAGTCACGAATATTTAACTCTTGATGCTAATGTTTTATCTGATATAATGAATAATAGACTTGATGATTTTAATAAATTTATCGAGATAATAAAAAATTATTGTAAAAAAGATAATCCTTAATTTATAGGGTAATATTAGGTATTCAATTTTTTTGAATTATTATTGATTAACTATTAAAGACCATATATAAATAAAAATTAATTCTTTATTTAATAATAATTAATTTGGCTAAAGCCGACTGTAATTTTATCCGTGAAAATCAGTCTAATCTGTGTTTATCCGTGGTCTATTTTTCAAAATAATGAGAGTTAAATGGATTGATAGATTGGTTGATTTTGTTTTTGATTATTCATTACAAACTAAATGGATATTTTCGCCACTAAGACTCTAAGACATGAAGTTTCTTTGTGTCTTTGTGCCTTTGTGGCAAGATAGATAATTGGTGTTTAATTTTGAATGTTAAGTGTTAAAAGGATTGGCTGATTTTGTTTTTCAATTATACATTATACATTCTAAATTATACATTAAAAAACAATAGAACACAGATTTAACGGATACGACGGATTAGCACAGATATTCA
>JANWVQ010000115.1 GCA_025056745.1 Ignavibacterium sp. | reverse complement strand
ATTGTAGTGCCCGAAAGGGGACTCGAACCCCTATGAGATTGCTCTCACTAGCTCCTGAAACTAGCGCGTCTACCAGTTCCGCCATCCGGGCATTGTTTGATGAAAGTATTTGAAAGAACTGTTTTTTCTAATGCAAATTTACTTTCGTTAGAAGATTTCAAAAAATTTAATGTGAACACTTTTTAAAGAAGAATCAAAGGAAAAACTATCTTTCTTTTAACTTTGGATTGCATTTTAAGAATTATTTTTTATTATTGCTTCCAACCACTTTCTCCCCTTCTACCTTCACGAATTATTTTTCCGCCTGAATGAAGATCACAAGAAAGCGGGAGTTTTTTCCTGTTTACTATATCTGTGTATGTTGTAGGACAGTTTTCAGTTGCTAATCTTGCATCACCAATGTCCATTGATTCTTTACAAAATTGAGCTGATTCAACATCTTGATCTAATTCAAAATATGACACCGGAAGATTTAGTTCTTTATAAACACCTTGCATAAACATAGCCCAAATCGGAAGTGCTGCTTTTGCTCCTTGACCATACCAACTTGTGAATTTTATTCTATGGTCATCAAAACCAACCCAAACTCCAGCTACTAATTTTGGAGTATAACCAACAAACCAGGCATCGGAGAATTTTTGAGTTGTTCCTGTTTTACCTGCCGCAGGGTATTGAAAGTATCTACGAACTCCAGCTCCAGTTCCATAATTAACAACATCTTGCATCATATTAGCCATAATTGATGCAGTAGCCGGAGAAATAGCTTGAGATATATTTGGAGAATACTCGTCAATTACAACACCATTACGATCTTCTATTTTTAGTATTGAAATTGGTTCGACTAATATTCCATTATTTGCAAAACAACCATAGGCAGCGGTTAATTCAAGAGGTGATATCTCAAATGTTCCAAGTGCAATTGATGGATACGGATCGAGTTTGGATTTTATTCCCATCTTATTTGCAATTTTAATTACTTGAGAAGGTGGAGCAATTTCACTTATTGTCATCCTTCCAGCGATAACGTTGACTGAGAATGCCAAACCCCAGCGGAGAGTTTCATATCCTGAATATTTATTATCTGCATTTGAAGGAGACCAACCATTATGATTGAATTTTTGATTTAATATTGTATAAGCCGGGAAATAACCATTTTCAATTGCGGTTGCATAAATAATTGGTTTGAAAGCTGAACCTGGTTGCCTTTTAATACCTGTAACGTGATTTAATCCTCTTCCAAATTCTAAATTTGTTCCTCCAACTAATGCTTTTATTTGTCCATTTGTAGGATCAATTACAACAAAACCTGATTCAATTTTAGTAACCGCTTTTTTTATTGAGTCAATAAAATTCTGATTATTCTTGAGTGAATTATAAACTTTTGCTTTTTCAGATACTCCTATTGTATTGATGTATTCATTGTTACTTTTAATTGCCTGATCAATTAATTCTGACAAAAGACTTTTGTTTTTATTCCAATCCCAGTTTTTATCAAAGAGTTGCTGATATTCTGAGATATGTTTTGCAACAGCTCGATTAGCTATTCTTTGCATTCTCAAATCAAGTGATGTATATATTGTTAAACCATCACGATATAAATCGAATCCGAACTTATCAGCAATTTTCTGCATTTGAAGTCTAATATACTCGAGAAAATGTGGAGCTTCTGTTCTGGTTGCACTTATTCTCGCAGTAGTCAAAGTAATTGGTAATTGTTTTAATTCTTGAAGTTGTTTCTCATTCAGATAATTACAAACATACATATTGTTCAACACAACATTTCTTCTTCTGAGAGCATTCTGATAATTTTTTATTGGATCATAGTATTCAGAGGACTTCAGTAGTGCTACAAGTAAAGCTGATTCAACAATGTTAAGATCCTTAGCTTTTTTGTCAAAATAAACTTTAGCTGCAGATTCAATTCCATAAGCTCCACGACCGAAATAAGAAACATTCAGATATAATTCCAGAATTTCTTTTTTAGTAAAATTTCTTTCAATCTGTACTGCTGAAAACCACTCTCTTATCTTTCTAACAACTTTATCAAAAGCATTTTCGCGACCGCTTTTAAGTTTATATAAATTTTTTGCGCATTGTTGAGTTATCGTACTTGCGCCTTCGCCTTCAGCAAAAGAAAAAGTAATAATATTTTTTATCATTGCTTTGACAAATCTGGTTAAATCAACTCCCCAATGATCAAAGAAGTTTCTGTCTTCAGTAGCAATAAGAGCATCTATCAAATGCTTTGGTAATGAATCAATATTAGTTTCAATTCTATTTTCAATAAAAAATTGTCCGATAAGTTCTCCATCTGCAGACATTACTTTACTTGCAAGTGGAGGTTGTGGATTTTCTAATTCTTCTAAAGATGGAAGTCCAGCAATAATATAAATCAAAAACAAAAGAAAGAACGAAATAAGTGATATGATTATTATATTTCTTTTTTTCTTTGATGTACTATTTTTTTTCTGTTCCATAAGGTTATAGTTCAATTATTTCAAATTTATCTGTAAATTTACCATAGCAAGGGTTATCGATCCACGAGCCCAAATTTATGTAGAATCCATTTTTATATTGATAAAATTGTTTTTGATGAAGATGACCAAAAACAACGAAGTCATATCCTTCATCAATAAATGCTTTTGCTGCATCAATTAGTCCATCAAATTCGTGATAATTTTTTTTTGCAGTGTATTCTCTACTTTTCTTACTTGTTTTACTTGCAATCCAGACTCCAAGATCAGGATGAATTAAAGAATATAACCATTGAATAAATTTATTTCTTAAAATCTTTTTCAAGATATTATATCCTACATCATTTGCAACAAGTCCATCACCGTGTCCTATAAAAAATTTTTTGTCATTTAGAAGAAAATCTTTTGGTGAATCATACACTATTAACCCCAGCTCTTTTTCAAAAAAGTCGAAGTGGAAAAAATCGTGATTGCCAATAAAGAAATGAACTTTACATCCACTTTCAACCAAATCCTGTAAAGCTGTCAAAGTCCTGAAAAATCCTTTTTGATATACATAACGATATTCAAACCAATAATCAAATAAATCTCCAACGATAAAAAGTTCGTCACAATTTGATTTAGAATAATTCAAAAACTCAACTAACTTTCTTTCTTTTGCAGCTTCTATTTGTTTGTTTTGCAAACCAAGATGAACATCAGAAATAAAGAAATAAGTTTTATTCACAACTATTAAAAATTTTTAATGAAAGTTAGTGATTAGACTGCTTAAATAAAAGAATGTTTTAGTTAGATTGCTCAAATTTTGCGAGTAATTTCATAAATGGATCGAAGACTATTGTTTTTATTTTCTTTTCAGAATTGAAAAAAATTCGATTTTCTTTTTTGTCAATAAATGAACAAATTGTTTCAGACGAATTATCTTCATAGATTATTTTCATTTCCAGATAAAATTCAAAAGTGTGATTTTTTTGAATTAGTGTTAAATATTTTGAATCATTATCGAAGGAATATTCACAGCTTATAATTCCATTATCAAAAAAAATCCAATCGTCAAAAAACTTTGTAAAATTTTTGCCCGAATAATTTTCCAAAAAATTTTTGAAATCGGTAGTTGAAATCGTCTTATATCTAAATTGATGATAAAAATCTTTTAACATTCTGAAGAAAACAGAATCACTCAAAATATTTCTGATCATATTCAATACCCAAGCCCCTTTGAAATAAATACTTTTACTAAAAAGATTTTCTGGATTATATAATCTGCCAGAGATGTCTTCTAATAAAAATTTATTTAGATGTGAATTCAAAGCTGTTTTGCCAAAATTAAATTCATTGTAAAGAGCCTCTGAGTATGTTGCAAAAGCTTCACTAAGCCAGACATCTTTCCAACTTGAAACACCAACAGCATTTCCCCACCAACTATGAGCCGCTTCGTGAATGAAAATATCTTGATGAAATTTTTTACCAGTAAAAAAATCTTTGCTGATCCCAACTAAAGTTTGATTTTCAATCGCACTACGAAACAAAAGTATCTCACTAACAGAATATTTCTCTTCTATAAAAGGATATTCGCCAAAAAGATTTTCAAATGTTTTCAAGATATTTTTTGTGTTTTCTAAATCCACCTTTGCTTTTTCAACATCCTCTTTAAAGATAAAATAATTTAGTTTAAGATCTTTATCATTAATGTTTCTATAATTATCAGAAATTTCAGAATAATTTGATGAATAAAATCCAATTAAATGAGTTGATATTGGATAGAAAGTTTTATAATGATATTTTTTTCTTTTATTCAAAGAGCAAACATCAATTAATTTCCCATTTGAAATCGATACGAAATCAGAATCATTAATTATCTCAATTTCTAATAGTGCTTTATCAGAAGGATTATCATTGCAAGGAAACCAAGTTGATGCAAATGTAGGTTGATTAATTGTCTGAACAATTTTTTGATTTTTTGTTTCAGCAAATATTAATCCATTGAAACCTAATTTCATTGGTTTACCTCGATAAGAAATGGTTATATCAATAGTATCAGTTCTTAAAGACGAAATATCTATTTCAATTTTCTTTTCGTTTATTAAATAACTTAATTTTTCCATACCTGATTTTACTTCATCAATTGAAAAATTTCCATTGAAATCGAGAGTAATATTACTGATGAATGAATTAGATTTAACCACAGTAATCTTATTCTCAGCATTTATAGATCTATCATTGAAATCAATATCTAAAACTAAATGATATTTAATAACGTCTATATTATTGATATTATTTTGAAAAATAGATTGACTTAGAGAATAAGATGAAAAAGTTATAAATAAAATTGCCAGTAGATTATTTGACATTTGATAAATAATTATTAATTAAAAATTCTTTTGAAATTTATTGTCATTCTTATCATCATTCAATATATTTTGAATGTAAATTTAGTGAGGTCTAAATGCATTTCCCAGGTTCATCAGTTCTTAGAGATACAATAACCGTAATATTAGCAGGTGGCCAAGGCGAAAGATTATTTCCCCTAACAAGTGTAAGAAGTAAACCTGCAGTACCATTCGGAGGAAGATACAGGATAATAGATTTTACTTTATCAAATTGTTTGAATTCTGGATTACGAAGAATTTACGTTTTAACTCAGTACAAATCAGATTCTTTGAATATGCATTTATATGAAGCTTGGAGTATTTTTAATCCAGAGCTCGGCGAATTTATCTATTCTGTGCCACCTCAAAGAAAATTAAATAATGACTGGTATTTGGGAACTGCTAACGCAATCTATCAGAATCTAAATCTTGTTTCGGACAAAAAAGCAAAGTGGGTTCTAATTTTAAGTGGTGACCATATTTATAAGATGGACTATTTGAAGTTCATAGATTATCATATCAAGAAAAATGCTGATTTAACAATATCTTGTATTGAATTTCCTAAAGACCAAGCATCAAGATTCGGCATAGTTGGTGTAGATGAAAATTATGATGTTACATCATTTGTAGAAAAGCCTAAAAACCCACCTGAAATTCCGGATAGATTAGGTTATTCATTTGTTAATATGGGAATTTATGTCTTTAATGCAACATCTCTGAAAGAAATTTTTTTGGAAATGGAAGCAAAAAAAATCAAAAGCAATGACTTCGGACAAGATGTAATACCATATATGATTGAATCAAAACGCAAGGTTTCAGCTTTCAGATTTATTGATGAAAATAAAAAACAACAGGCATATTGGAGAGATATTGGTACGATTGATAGTTACTATGCTGCAAATATGGATTTAATTAGTGTTATTCCAGAATTTAATTTATATGATGAAAGTTGGCCAATGAGAGGTTATAGATCTCAATTTCCACCTGCAAAAACAGTATCGCACGAAGGTGAAAGAATTGGGAGAACTTTAAATTCATTAGTTTGTGATGGAACTATTGTCTCTGGAGGACTTGTTGAACGTTCAATATTAGGATCAAATGTTAGAGTTAATTCTTATACTTATGTTACTGATTCTATCATAATGGATAATGTAGTAATTGGAAGACACGCTAAAATTAGACGAGCTATAATAGATAAAAATGTTATTGTGCCTGAAGGTTATGAAATAGGGTTTGATCCAATTGAAGATAAGAAAAAATTTACTGTAACAGAGACAGGTATTGTAGTAATTCCTAAAAATGCAGTATTAAAATAAATATAAAACATAAGAAGAGATGATTATAGACTCAGAAGAGAACTTTAAAGATGATTACAATCTTGAACCTAATTCAAAACTTGAACCTGAACCTGAACTTAACAAAAAGACTCCAACAAAACTTGAAATTCAAATCAAAAATCTTCCTACCACTTGTGGTGTTTATCAATTTTTAGACAAAAACAAAAAAGTCATTTATGTTGGAAAAGCAGTAAATCTTAGACAAAGAGTAAGAAGTTATTTTCAACAAAATCAAACCTCTCCTAAAACAAAAAAGATTGCTCAAAAAACTAACTACATCGAAGTAATTATAACAGATAATGAAATCGAAGCTTTAATACTTGAAAACAACTTAATAAAAAAATTAAAACCTCGTTACAATGTTAATCTTAAAGATGATAAGAGTTATCCTTTCATCAAAGTTACAAAAGAACTTTATCCAAGAATTTATCCTACCAGAAATGTAATAAACGATGGTTCAAAGTATTTTGGACCTTACACTGATGTTAGAAGTATGAAAGCTGCTTTGAGGATGATTAATCAAATATTCAAAATAAGAAGCTGTAAATTGGATCTCACTCTAGAAAAAATTGAAGCAAAAAAGTTCAAGGTTTGTTTAGATTATCATATTAAGAAATGTGATGGTCCTTGTGAAGGTTTTATTTCTCCAGAATCATATAATGAAATGGTTAAAGAAGTTGTACAACTTCTCAAAGGTAAAACAGATAATCTGATAAATTCTTTAAAAGAAAAAATGAATCAAGCAGTAGAAAAGTTGGAGTTTGAAAGAGCTGCTGAATTAAGAGATAAAATATCTCAACTTCAAACCATTTCATCAAAACAGAAAATAGTTAGCAACGACTTTGAGGATAGAGATATCATTGCTGTTGCTTTGGAAGAAAAAGATTGTTGTTGTTCAATATTCAACGTAAGATCTGGTAAGCTTGTTGGCAAGAAACAAATGAGAATGACAATCTCAGAAAACGAGTCTCTTGAAAATGTTTACTCATCAGCAATCAAGTTTTACTATCAAGACTATGTAGAAATTCCAGATGAAATTGTTTTAGAAGTCGAACCTGATGATAAAGATACAATTACAAGATGGCTAAATAACCAAGCGAATAAAAATGTTAACATTATAATTCCCAAAAGAGGAGATCTTAAATCTTTATTACAAATGTGTAAAGAAAATGCTACTCTTCAGCTTAAAGAGATTCAAATTCAAAAGATGAAAAACCTTGGTAATATTCCTTATTCTCTTTCAGCTCTTCAGAGGGATCTGCGATTAAAATCTTTACCAAAAAAAATTGAGTGTTTTGATATCTCAAATATCCAAGGCTCGGATAATGTTGCTAGTATGGTTGTGTTCGTTGATGGTAAACCTAAAAAAAGTCTATATCGAAAGTTCATTATAAAAACAGTAGAAGGAGCGGATGATTTTGCAAGTATGCAGGAAGTTTTCCATAGAAGATATTCAAAATTGATCGAGAATAATGAAATTATGCCTGACTTAATTATTGTTGATGGTGGCAAAGGACAGCTCTCAAGTGCAGTTGAGGTTTTGAATAAATTGGGTATAAAAAATTATAATATAATCGGATTAGCCAAACGCTTAGAAGAAGTTTTTTTACCAAATAAATCAGAACCAGAAATGATTCCTAAAACATCCTCTGGTCTAAAGTTATTACAACAAATTAGAGATGAAGCCCACAGATTCGCAAATACATTTCATAAAGAAAGACGCTCTAAAAGAATCATCTCAACAGAATTATTACAAATAAAAGGTGTTGGCGATAAAACTGCCGAAAAACTTCTCAAAAAATTTGGAAGCTTAAAGGCTATTGAAAATTCTAATTTTGAAGAATTGAAAAATGTTGTCGGAGAGAAACTTGCAAAAACTATAATCGAATATTTTAGAAATAATGAGAATTAAATATCAAAGAATCAAATAAAATTTACTCTTCGACTGTTTTTCCAAAATATTTCAATATCAAAAACAGAACTATCGATATTATTAATATTGACAAAATTGGCGGGAAGCCAAAAGAAGTAGGTATATCTCCTAAAAGCATACAGACTAATGCTACAACTATAGCATAAGGTAATTGAGTTCTAACGTGTGCAATATGATCACAAGATGAAGCCATCGATGAGAGTATGGTTGTATCCGAAATTGGTGAGCAATGATCTCCAAAAACACATCCAGCAAGAACAGAACTGATAACTCCAATTAAAATCAAATGACTATCGGCAGGTGATAAATTATACAAATTCGAAACGCTACTTGAAAGCTTAATTACAATGGGCATCATTATAGCCATTGTTCCCCAACTTGTCCCTGTGGAAAAACTTGTTATTGCGCAAACTAAGAAAACTATAACAGGTAAAAAATAAGGTGAAATTGAATCGCTGACCAAACTAACAATATAATCGGCTGTTTTAATATCATAAGTAACAGTTCCAATTGACCAAGCTAATGTTAAAACTAAAACTGCAAGAAACATAGATCTTAAACCAAGAAACCAGGCATCCATCACTTCACTCAATTTCATAATTCTTTGAGAAATATACATCACTCCAGCAACCAAACAGGCAAATGCAGATGCCCATAATAAAGATAAAAATGAATCGGAGTGATAAATAATTTCTTTGAAACCGAAATTCGTAATTCCTTTTTCATTTATATTATCCATACCTGTAAATACCAATCCAATGAAAGCAGTGATTAACATAATCAGTATAGGTACAACACCATTATACCATTTTGCCCGATCGTCATTTCCCATCAATTCAGAGGATTTTAGAATATCTGTAGAAGAAGAGTTATGATTAGTAAATCTCTCATCCATTAAAGCTAATTTTTCAGATTTCCACATAGGTCCGAAATCTTTTCCTAGATAAATTGTTAAAAGAATAAAAATTAGCATAGTAATAGGATAAAACCTGAATAATATTGACTCAAGAAAAACACTATAAGCATTTAGTTGAGAATTGATTGAATTAAGAGCATCTTGAATTAACCCAACCTCATAACCAATCCAAGAGCTAATCAAGAAAATACTTGCAACTGGGGCTGATGTAGAGTCAACAATAAATGCAAGTTTTTCGCGAGATATTTTTAATTTATCTGTTATTGGTCTCATCAAATTACCAACTACCAAAGAATTAGCGTAATCATCAAAAAATATAACAAGCCCAGATAACCAAGTTGCAAATAACCCTGAGCGTCTGTTTTTTGCCAACGGCAAAAGAAGATTTGCAATTCCTTTCGTCCCACCAGATTTTGAAATTAGTCCAACCATTCCACCAAATAGCAAAGTAAATACTATTATTTGCATATGCGATTTGTCAGTTAATGAATTTATTATGTATTCATCTACTATTCTCATAAATGCAACAATTATATTGTAGTCATTAATGAATAACGCTCCACTAAAAATTCCAATTAGAAGTGAGAATAAAACTTGCCTGAATATTAGTGCAATCAATATGGCTATTAATGGTGGCACAACGCTTAATATCGCTGGAATTACTCGAACTGATTTTGGAGTTTTTACATTATTTAGATAAAAATCATAATTGCCACTATTCTTAAAAATTATCTTTTCTTCATATATACCTGGTTTTATGATGAATGAAATAGTATCAGAATTATCTTTTGAAATGAAACTTGCCTTTAAAGAATCATTGCTTTCTTGAATCTTAACTTTGAACTGAATTTTGGTTAGAGCAATTTTATGAAATTCAATATTTTGACTAAAGATATTAGTTGATATTAGGATTAAAAGAAGTATGAATTTTAATAAATTTCTCAAAAACTCACTCCAAATTTTCCAGCTCAAAATAAATGTCAAATAATAAAAATCAAAAATTCTTTTTTATTTTTACTTTCAAGATGAAAATAATCTATGTCAAAATATTTTTCATTATTCTTCTGTTTATTTCCTGTAAAGAGGAAGTAAAAGTTAAAGTTATTAATAGTGATTCACTTAAAGAATCAATAATCTTATACTTAGATAGTTCAAAGCAAACGATTAACAACATCTCTTCCCTTTTCTTAAATGTAAAAGAAAATTCCTCAAACTATAATAAAATCATTGTTGAAACAGTTGAAATAAATAAACGTAAACATTTCGTTGTGTTGTTAGAACATCCACTTCCAATTTTTAATTTATTCTTAGTTTTAGATGACTCATTAAACCTCCTACTTAGGGATAATTCTTTAAACGGATATTTAACTTTTACAAAACATAGCGTTGGTGATGCTGAATACTTGCAATTAACTGAAAAGTATAAATCTCTTGATGTATTTAATTTAACAAGAGTTTCATTCTATAAAAAAATTGGTAATAAACTAAGATTAGTTTTTAGAGAACATATAAGTTTTATAACACCAAAAGACTCTGTAACCTGTAATATAACTGAGTTTAACGATTCAGTTATTGTATGCTCTATTCCTAAATCGAAATTGCTCGTAAAACAAACTTTAAACTATAAATATACTTTTGATGAATTGTTAAAGATCTATAGCACACAGCAAAACTATATGGACAATTTAATTAAGAACGAAATAAATAACTTTTCAAATGAATTTTCATCAAACCAAATATTAAATAAAAAATCATATTTAGATTTACTTTCAGAGAGGTTAAGCGACACTGTGGAAATAGCTAAATCTGAATATGATTTTTCAATTCCTCCTGAATGGGTTTCATTGGACAATATATCATTCTACAAAATTCTTAAAAAGAAAGTAAAAGGTAGTTTTTTTGTGAATAAAAATCTCGGAGTAAATATCGGAATAATCAAGATTCCCGAGATGGAAAATTCCGAAGATTATGTGAATGCAAATTTTACTATTCAAAAACAGCTAAGGAACTATCAAATTCGTGAGTCTGAAGTTCAAGAGGATATTAAATATTTTACTCAAGCTATTGAACATCAATGTAATGGTATAAAATATCTCATTATAATTGAAGGCTCGAAAAACATTTATAGAAAAAATCAAGAATATTTCAGGAACATCTTAACTTCTTTTGCAATAAACTGTGAGTGAAAATGTATAAAACTTTAATATTTATACTAAAAAATGACTCTAATTTTGAAAAATATTTTGAAGAAAATTTCATCCCTTTGTTAAATGAAATCTCTGGCACAGAGATAAAATTAGCGAAAGTAGAGAGCAACTTACTTTCTGATATAAAATTCAGCCTATTCTGTGAATTAACTGCTGATTCAAAAGATGAAATGGATAGAAAAATGAGTAGCGTTGCAGGCAGAAAATTAGGCAAACTTCTTATGGAATCTTTTCAAAATGTATTGGTTATTAACGTAAACTACCAATAAAATGAATCTATTTTTAATTCGTCATAGTATAGCTGAATATGCTACACCGGACAAAAGCGATTCACATCGTGAACTTACTCTTGAGGGTAAAGAGTTAATGTTAGCTGGATGTAACTTGTTAAAAAAATTAGAACCAGAGTTAAATTTAATTTTAACTTCTCCTTATTTAAGAGCATATCAAACTGCAGAGATAATTGCTAAATCTTACGGTAATAAAATTCTTCTTATGAAGGAAAATAATTTAGCAGCTGGATGCAGTACGGGAATTTTATTAGAAACTTTGAGCATATATGATTATGAGAATATAGCAATAGTTGGTCATCAACCAGATTTATCAAACCATATTTCAAATTTGACTAGCAATGGAAATATTAATTTGATTTTTAGTCCAGCATCTATTGCCAAGATTAAATTTGAATCAAAATTAGGTTTCGGAAAAGGAAAGCTTGAAGCAGTTTTACCATCAAGTATATTTTAATTTTATGCACCAGGCTACACAAACCAGATACTTACCGTTGCTTTCTTCCGAACCTGGCGGAGTTGGGTATTGGTCTGTTAGCCGGTGCATTAAAAGCATTGCAAAAATCGTAAAAATAAATTCTTTTTGCAAAAACTCTGCTTTTTTCTTTTTATAATTTTAGATTAATTATTTTCAATCAAAACATTGAGGTTGAAATGAATGGAATTGAATTAGTTTTAATCTCTCTAATTGTTTTTGTAATTGCATATAAATTTTATGGTGGATATGTATCTAAAATTTTAGAAGTTAACAATAAAAATCAAACACCCTCCCATAGCTTGAATGATGGAATAGATTATTGTCCTGCAAAAGCACCAGTTTTATTAGGTCATCACTTTGCATCAATAGCAGGTGCCGGACCTATTGTCGGACCTGTAATAGCAGCTGGTTTCGGGTGGATACCTGTCTATTTGTGGGTTTTATTCGGTGCTATCTTTATCGGTGGTGTTCACGATTTCTCTACAATTATTGCATCAGTACGACACCAAAGTAAATCTATAGGATATTTAATACAATCATACGTTGGAGAATCTGGTAAAAAATTATTTCTCATCTTTTCTTGGTCAACTTTAATATTAGTAATTGCTGTTTTCACGATTATTGTTTCAGATACTTTTACAAATATTCCAAGCGCAGCTACATCTTCAATATTATTCATATTGCTTGCAATTATATTTGGAATTTCTATTTATAGATTGAAAGTAAATTTAATAATTGGTACAACCATTGGAGTTATTCTTTTATCTTTATGTGTTCTTGCAGGCTATTATTTCCCAATACAATTAAGTAAAATTGGTTGGCAGCTGATTTTATTCCTTTACATTTTTGCTGCTTCAGTTACTCCTGTTTGGATTCTACTTCAACCAAGAGATTATCTCAACTCATTTTTCCTTTATGCATTGATGATTGGAGGATTTGTTGGAATATTCTTTGCTTCACCAAGTGTTAATTTACCAGCATTCAGCAGTTTCTCACTTGATAAAGTTGGGTATTTATTTCCTGCCTTATTTGTAACAGTTGCTTGTGGAGCTATTAGTGGTTTCCATTCATTAGTAGGTAGCGGAACAACTGCAAAGCAGCTTGATAAAGAGACTGATGCTAAAATTGTTGGATATGGCGGAATGTTAATTGAAGGATTGTTGGCTGTTTTATCTCTCGTTGCAGTTGCTTCACTCGTTAATAAAGAGTTTATTGACATACTTGTTAATAAAGGCCCAGTTGCAGCATTTTCTTTGGGAATTGCACGCTTTCTAAATTCGATACCATTGTTAAATATTTCAATTGAAGCAGGACAATCTTTTGCGGCATTGGCAGTCTCAGCTTTCGCCCTCACATCTTTGGATACTGCAGCAAGATTA
Organism: Ignavibacterium sp.; assembly: GCA_025056745.1. GTDB lineage: Bacteria > Bacteroidota > Ignavibacteria > Ignavibacteriales > Ignavibacteriaceae > Ignavibacterium. The sequence goes on along the minus strand of JANWVQ010000115.1, from coordinate 22,652 downwards.
GCACGTTTTATGTGGCAAGAGTATTTTGAAACTTTTACGACAAAAAATATAAATTCAATTTTGACAAATAGATTTGTTGCTACCGGAATAACTGTTTTTGTCGGTGCATTATTAACTTTCAGTGGGCATACAATGTCAATTTGGCCAGTTTTTGGTAGTGCAAATCAACTTCTAGCTGCTTTAGCATTATTATCATTAACAGCTTGGATCGCTTACTTAAAGAAAGAAACCAAATTTGTGATGATTCCGATGTTGTTTATGTTCGCTGTAACTTTAACTTCTTTAGCTATGTTGGCTTTAACAAATTTTAATTCAGCAAACTACCTGTTGTCTTTAATATCAATTCTTTTATTTTTACTAGCTGTTACCTTGGGAGTTAAAACTTATAAAGTGTTAGTAAATCTAAAGTTTCTATCGTGATTATATTATAAGTCTATGGCATTCAATGTTTTTGATTTAATTTTCTCCTGAACCTCATTATTACAAGAATGTGAGATGAAAATTCTATTTCTATACTTTGCAATTAAATCATAAATAAAATCTCTTATTCTTATTGGCACCACTTTTAATAAAAATAAATACCTAAGCCAACCACCCAAATTTTTACATATCATTAATACTGCTTCAGATTTAACAAATACTTTATTGTTATTAATCAAGATAATTGAATCAATTTTTTCAGAATCAATTTGAATTTTTTTTAATAATGTTTTCCCTAAATCAGAACTCAAAGAGGCTAAGAAAAATTTATCTTCTTTATCATATTTAATTAAGAACTTTATCCAGAAGTTGCAGAAATTACAATCACCATCATAAAGTATTATATTATTTTTCATCTATGATCAATTTAATCAGTTCTATTTTTGTGTTAGTTGCCTTAATTACTATAAAATTAAATCCATTAATCTTTCCACTCTCTCCTGTTTTGGGAATTTTTCCTAAGTGATATTCAACCAAGCCACCGACAGTTTTATAATCTCCTTCAGGTAAATTTTGATTAAATCTTTCATTGAAATAATCAATTTCAACTTTACCACTTAATAGAAATTGAGATTTGGATATTTTTCTACAAATAATTTCCTCTTCATCGTATTCATCTTTTATTTCCCCAAACAACTCTTCAATAATATCTTCTGTTGATACAATTCCAGCAGTTCCACCAAATTCATCAACTATTACTCCTATTGAAATTTTATTGTCGATCATATCATCAAGAACTTCAATTGTTCTTTTAGTCTCGGGATAAAATCTTGTTTCTCTTAATATTTCTGAAATTTCATTTGGATTTTTAAACAAATCTTTAAGTAATACAAATCCCTTTATATTATCTAAATCTTTTTCATAAACAATAATTTTAGAATAACCTGAGTCAAGAAATAATTTCTTTAATTCAATGATTGATGAGTCAATACTAATTCCAATTATTTCAGTTCTTGGTCTCATACATTCATAAATTTTTTGTTCACTCAACTCAAGAGCTCTTAAAATTATATTCTTTTCTTGTTTGAAAACTTTGCCTGCTGAATGAGATTCTTCAAGTAAATTTTTTATATCTTCTTTATCATATAATAAATTTAGATTTTCTTGTTGAGACTTTCTTAGATCTAATATCCTATCAGTAATTCTGGTTAGCAACAAAACGAAAGGTGACAGTATCAAATAAACTAATTTCAATACTACCATAAATGAGCTAACTATTCCATCAGCAAATTCTGTTGCCAAATATTTAGGAATAATCTCTCCAATCAAAAGCAAAAGAGCTGTTGTTATAATTAAAATTTCTATTTCATTTAACCCAAACATCAATTTGAAAATAACAGCTGATACAGAAGCAAAAGCAATATTTACAAGATTATTCCCAAGTAAAATAGTTGAAAAAAATTTTTGAGGTTGTTGTAAGAAAAATTTGATTGTGTTTGATATAAAACCTTTCTTATTAGATTTAAGCTCTAATTTTAATTTGTTGGAACTGAGATATGCCATCTCTGTTGAGGAAAAATATCCACTAATAATTAAAAGTATGATTAAAGATAAAATTTCGAATAACATTTTAGTAAACTCTTTGAAGATTATATCTTTTTTTAATCAATTCAACTTTATTATCACAAATTGATAAATAAAATTTTACATCAACAAAATCTGCTTTCAAAATTTGATCGTTTGCCCTGACATTAGTTGGAGATGTGAATTCGATTATTGAATAATTAAACTCAGATTTGTTAGGTTCATTTACTGAAATGATTTGAGGTGTAGAGGAATTAACTAAATTTTCGTTTGTGAATATTTCAACTTTTACCAACGAGACAGAATTACATTTCTTATTATCATATTTAATCTTTCCGGTATAGTGAAAAGTTGGTTTTCCGCCTGGCATTAAATTTAGCCAACATTCAAAATTAGAAACTTCAATTTTATATTTCTCAATAAATGATAATTTCTCAGACTGACAAGATGTAAATAAAAAAACTAATGTTAGAAATTTTATTTGATTAAACATTAAACAAATTTATAAATGATAGCTATGCAAGTAATTAAGTATAAAATCACATTCATAATTGTTGGAATATCTGTTAAAATTATTTCTGTGGTGTTTTCACCTTTTTGGTTGATGTATTCAAGGTACATAAACCTAAATATTCCAAAAACAACGAAAGGAGTCGTGTAGATTAAATCCTCTGTCCCAAAAACGTTTACAGTTCTCTCGGCTACAGTATAAAGAGCGTAACAAGTAATTAGTCCTGAAGCAGCGACTGTAGCCATCTGATCTGTGAAATCTATTGAATAACTCTCCAAGACTTTTCGTGTCCGCTTTTCAGATTCATTTTCAAATCTTTTTAATTCAGACCTTCTTTTCATTACAGCGAGGAAAAGTGAAATAAATATTGTTGAAAGTATCAACCAACTTGAAATTTGAACATCAATTGCAATTGCTCCAGAATATACTCTTATTGAAAATCCGGCTGCGATTGAAAAAATATCCAATAAAACAACTTGCTTCAATTTTATTGTATAAACAACATTTATCAGAATGAACACCAATAGTGATAAGAACACTTTGTAATTGAATTGAAATGAAAAAATTAAAACAGCTGATATTAGCAATACAAATATTAAATATGCAGTCTTAATTTTTATTTTACCAGCGGCAATAGGTCTATTTTTTTTTACTGGATGTTGTTTGTCATTTTCTACATCAACAATATCATTAAAAACATAAATTGCACTTGACGCAAAAGAAAAAAGTATAAACGTTATCAAAGATGCAATAAAGTAATCATAATGAAAAAGATGAAGTGAGAATATTAATGGGATAAAAACAAAAAAGTTTTTTATCCAATGTTTAACTCGAATAAGTTTAATAAAATCTTTTATCATCAGAAAACTGAAACTTCTTCGTATGTACCAAAGACTTCTTTAAGCTCTCCGACCATTTCGCCAAGAGTAACATAATTATGTGAAGCTTTTATTAATACTGGCATCAAATTTTTTCCATCCTCTGCAGCAGCTCTAATTTCTTTTAGTGATTCTTCAACTGCTTCTTTATTTCTACTTTGTTTAAGATCTGCCAATCTTTTCTTTTGTTGAATTTCAACTTCTGGTGGAATTGTTAAGATTGGAATGTCGATGGTCTCGTTCTCTTCAACAAATTCATTTACTCCAACTATAAATTTTTCTTTTCTTTCTACTTCTTTTTGATATCTATAGGCAGCATCAGCAATTTCTTTTTGAAAATAACCAGCTTCAATAGCAGGAATAACACCACCTAATGCATCAATTTGTTCAAAAATTTCATTTGCTTCTTTTTCCATTTGGTCTGTCAATGCTTCAACATAATAACTACCACCTAATGGATCAACTGTGTTGATAACGCCAGTTTCATAAGCAATAATTTGTTGAGTTCTTAAAGCTATCTTAACAGCTTTTTCACTTGGCAATGCTAATGTTTCATCCATTGAATTTGTGTGAAGAGATTGAGTTCCACCAAGAACTGCAGCGAGAGCCTGGATTGCTGTTCTTACTATGTTGTTTTCTGGTTGCTGAGCAGTTAAAGTACAACCAGCTGTTTGTGTATGAAATCTCAACCACCAACTTCTTGGATTTTTTGCTTTGTATTTTTCCCTCATTCTTTTGGCGTAAATTCTTCTTGCTGCTCTAAACTTTGCAATCTCCTCAAAGAAATCTAAGTGTGAATTAAAGAAAAATGATATTCTAGGAGCAAATTCATCCACATCCATTCCTCTTTCAATACAAGCTTCAATATAAGCAAATCCATCCGCTAATGTATATGCTAACTCCTGAACTGCAGTTGAACCAGCCTCACGAATATGGTACCCACTTACAGAGACTGGATTCCATTGAGGAACTTCTTTTGAACAGTATTCGATCATATCTACGATTATTCTCATCGATGGATTTGGAGGGAATATGTATTCCTTTTGAGCGATATATTCTTTAAGTATATCGTTTTGAAGTGTACCTCTCAATACTTTTAGATCCACTCCTTGCTTTTGTGCAACTGCTAAATAAAAGGCAAAAATCATTGCAGCAGGTGAGTTAATTGTCATTGAAGTAGAGACTTTATCTAGAGGAATTTTATCAAAGAGAATTTCCATATCTTTCAATGATGAGACTGATACACCACAAATTCCAACTTCACCTTCACTCATTGGAGCATCTGCATCCCAGCCCATCAAAGTTGGTAGGTCGAATGCAACAGATAAACCAGTCTGACCGTGTTCTAATAAATAATGAAATCTCTGATTTGTGTCTTCTGGCGTACCAAAACCAGCAAATTGTCTCATTGTCCATATTTTGCCTCTGTATCCATTTGGATGGATTCCACGAGTGAATGGATATTCGCCAGGGAAATTCAAGTCTTCAAGATAGTTTAGATCTTTTATATCCTCAGGAGTGTAACAAACTTTAATGTCACGCCCACTGACTGTTGTAAATTTCATCCCAGTAGTTTTTGAATTTTTAACCTTGTTTTCATATTCTTGTTTTCTTTGTAAAAATTCTGAATTTATCATTGTTCCCTCTTAAATTTTTTTCAAATTTAAATCAAAATATTAAGTTCTTCCAAATCTTTTATCAAATTCAGATAAAGGTATTTTTATTAATACAGGCCTTCCGTGTGGACAGACATAAGGCATTGAAGTTGCGAATAGTTGATCAATTAATAAACGCATTTCATCTTCTGTAAGTTTATCACCAGTTTTAATTGCAGCTTTGCAGGAAAAAGACTTTGCAATATTATCTCTATGCTCTAATTTCTTTTCTCGATAATTAATCTGAAACTCTTCAATTATTTCTTTTAATATTTTTTCTTCTGAACCACTTTTAATATCCTCTGGAACTCCTTCTATTAAAAACTTAGTTGAAGAAATAAACTTTATTTGAAATCCAATTTTTTCTAAATATGGATTTAATTCTTTGAGTAAATCCACTCTTGCCGGATCCAATTCTATTTTTATAGGAAACAGTAGCTGTTGAGATAAAGGAAGATTTGAATCAATTCTATTTAATGCTTTTTCATAAAGTATTCTTTCGTGAGCTACGTGTTGATCTATAATCATCAAGCCAGTTTTAATTTGACATAAAATATATTTGTTATGAAGTTGAATTATAAAACCTCTTTCTTGCTCTGAGTCTCTGTTATCAATGCTTTTGTTTGGCTCTAAGTTAATATTAATTTTTTCAATTTGTAGAGGATAGTTTTCTGTGTCTTTGTCTATTCCAGAGGTTAGGTCTCCAAAAACTAATTCAATCTCTTTATCTGTTATGTAGTCATTACCTCTTCCGAATTTTGGTCTATCAGTGAAATCATTTCTTTGAGTAATTACAAAAGGATCAAATTTAATTTTTGATTCTATTTCTGCTTCGTTTGTAATTTCAAAGCTCATTGATGGAACAAGATCATAAGATGCTATAGTTTTTCTTACAACACTAAAAACAAAGTTGTAAACATCTTTTTCATCATCAAACTTCACTTCCAATTTGGATGGATGAATATTAACATCAACCCTTGAAGGATCAATTTGAAGAAATAGAATGAAAAATGGATAATCTCCTTTTTCTAAAATGTTTTCAAATGCGTTAAATACAGCGTGATTAATATTCTTATTTATAACATACCTACCATTCAAAAAAATGTATTGTTCGCCTTTGCTTTTTCTAAAAATTGATGGTTTACCAATGTAACCGTAAATGGATAAGTATTCTGTTTTTTCTTCGACCTTAATAAGAGCATCTAACATATTATCTGCGAATATTTGAGCAATTCTATCTTCGAGAGTTCCAGAGTTGTAATTAAAAATTAATTCATCATTATTATAGAATTTGAATGCAATATTCGGATTAGCTAAAGCTATTTTATTAAATGTATCAATTATATGTTTCAATTCTGTTGAATCTGACTTTAAAAATTTTCTTCTTGCAGGCACATTATAGAAGAGATTTTTTACAATAACACACGTTCCTTTTGAAGTGGAAATTTTGGATTTGAAAATCTCTCCTTCTTTTTCGACTTTGATTAAAGTTCCAACTTCTTCATCTCTTGTCTCTGTTCTAATTTCTAATTGAGATACAGCTGCAATTGAACTGAGCGCTTCACCTCTGAATCCAAGAGTTTTTATAGCTTCAAGATCCTCAATAGATGATATTTTACTTGTAGCGTGCTTTTGAATACAAAGGATTGCATCTTCTTCTGACATTCCAATACCATCATCACATACTTGAATAAGCGATTTACCAGCTTGTTTTACTATCAACTCAATATTTTTAGCTTGAGCATCAATTGAATTTTCTAAAAGTTCTTTGACAACAGACTCAGGTCTTTGAACAACTTCACCAGCAGCTATTTTATTTGCAAGATTCTCAGGTAGTATTTTTATTTTATTTTTCATTTTTCCTTCTATAAACAAATACATCAAATAATTCTTCGTGTTTAATTTTTTCAATATTCCAATCGGATTCGTTGAACTCTGGAAATTTTATCTCACCTTCAGCATCGAATTTCATTTTGGAGATTATCATTTCATCAACTAAATCAATTGCCTTAGAATAAATTTCTCCACCACCTATAACAAAAATTTTTTCAAAATTGTTTTCTTTACAGTATTGAATTGATCTCTCAAGTGAATCAAATATCAACACCTCATCATAGTCAACTTTATAGTTTTTATTTCGAGTTATTATAATGTTTAATCTTCCCTTTAATGGTTTTCCTAAAGTTTCGAAAGTTTTCCTACCCATAATTATTGGAAAACCATACGTTGTTTCCTTGAAGTGTCTGAATTCTTCTTTAACGTGCCAAGGCATCTCACCATTAGCTTTACCAATAACACCATTTTTAGCAACAGCAGCAATCAAAGAAATTATCAAACAGCAACCTCAAATTTTATTTTAGGATGATGAACGTAATCAATTAGCTGAAAGTCTTCGAAAGTTAATTCATCAATTGGCTTTTTTGTAATAATAAGTTTTGGTAAAGGATAAGGTTCTCTGGTTAATTGAAGTTTCAATCCCTCAAGATGATCATATTTTTCATTAGGTGAACCTTTTTCCGCAACATAAATATGAGCATCAATAATTGTATGAGCAAAAATTCCAAGTTCTAAGTTTGTTTCCTGAGCAATAATCTGAGTAAGTAGAGAATATGCAGCAAGATTAAATGGAATCCCGAGTGCAATGTCACCTGAACGTTGAGTCAAATGACAATTCAACTTTCCATCGCTTACATTAAATGCAAAAGTATAATGACAAGGAGGTAATTTACTAATCACTGCATTAGCAGGATGCCAGGCAGTTATAACTAACCTTCTCGAGTAAGGATTTCTTTTTATTTCATTAATTACCCAAGCAATTTGATCAAAGGTCAGAGAACCATTCTCCTCTCTCTTTACAAAAGGATTCGATTCATCAAGAAATACCTCACCATCAAGGGCAACTGATTTTTCTGGCACCGGAAATCTTCTCCAAAATCTTCCATAAGCGGTTTGTAAGCGTCCTTGCTCATCAGCCCAAGCATCCCAAATTTTTGTGTGTTGCTTTAAATTTCTAATATGCTCTTCTCCTTTAAGATACCAGAGAACCTCATAAAGTATTGATTTCCATTCCATCTTTTTTGTTGTGAGAAGAGGGAATCCTTTTGAAAGATCAACTTTATAAAATGCTCCGAAGTAAGAAATTGTATCGATACCTGTTCGTGTAGGTTTTCTTACTCCGTGTTCAATTACCAATTTTACTAAATCGTGATATTCCTTCATCTTTTTCTTAAAATTTTATAAACATTATTTGAAATTAATAAAAATTTTTACTTATATCAGAATTTTCAAACAGCAATTTGTTTGATTATTTCATCTGAAGCAATTTGAAGTCCAAGTTCAGATTTCAAAATTGAATCTTCTATTGAATTGAAAAATTTTCTGAGTTCAATTATTTCAACATTTTCAGGTAAATTATAATCAAGATTTCTATCGTAATTGCCACATAAAACATAAATCTTTTTGGTTTTATTATGAAATAGTTTAATTATCTCTCCAGTTATTTTTCCTTCAAAGGATTGATAATCGAATTTACCTTCTGAAGTTACTATATAATCAAAATATTGATTCAAATATGCTTTTAAAACTTTTGACTTTAAATAATCAATTGAAGAAATAATCTTTGAATCAGTAAATAAATTTAATCCTGCAGCAATTCCCCCACCGGCGCCATTTAGTTCAAATTCATTAATTGAAAATCCTTCAGATTTAAGAACTTTAATAATATTAGATATACCTTTTTCAATTAAATCAAGTTCATATTTTGTTGCACCTTTTTGTAGTCCATAAATTTTTATTGCATTATTCTCACCTAATAGTTTTGTATTAACATCTACTACGAAATATAGTTTTTTGACAAATGATAAATCCCTATAAAAGATTTTATTAATCTGTGAGAAATTTTCAGGTATCGGTTTTATCTGAATATTACTTGCATTCAAAAATTTAAAGCCTAAAGCTTCAAGTGATCCAAGACCAAAATCAATTGTGGCAGTTCCTCCAATTCCAATTATTATCTCATTTGTACTTACAAGCAACTCATCTTCACTTAATGATATTTCCTTTAATAAATTACCCAATGGATAAGAATTAATTGAAAGTGGTTTTTTGAAATTCTCTGGGAGTTTTTTTAATCCTATCACCTCCGCTGATTCAATGTAAACTTGTTTGTTATTTTTATCAATCAGGACAGGAATTGTTATATTCGATCCGGCAAACTCTGACTGAAAAATTTTTTGAACTATTTCAGATTTCTTATGAAAATTTATAAACTCTAAAAATCCATCACCTCCATCACTTAAGGGTAGTTTTATAATTTCCGATTTATTAATCTTTGATAAAGATTTTTCTAAAATATTGGCAATTTCTGATGATGATAGTGAATGTTTGAGACTATTTGTTGCTAATAGTATCTTCATCAATCTAAAGTTGTTCTTTCCTTTTTAATTCCCAGATTTTCATCATCACTTGTGTTTTTGTGTAAGCATTAAGTAAGGAGATTAAAATTCCGTGAACACCATCAATAAAACCTTTCTTAAAAATAAAAGGCTGAATAAAAGTTATTAATGGGGTAAGAATTATTGTAAATGCATTTACTTTCTTTTTATTTTTTTTCTCGATGGCTTCTAAAGTCGAGTATAAATTTATTTTATCAAATGCATCTTCAAAATTTGTATATGAATAATGTAAAATTGAATTTTTTAGCTTAGCCACTTTCCCTTCAACTAAAAATTTTTCGTGAACTAATCTATTATTCACACTTACTTTTGATTTTCTAAACAATCTCATTTGAAAATCATTTCCCCAACCTGAGCCACGAATTTTTTTTCCGAAGAAAAAATTATCTCTTTTAATTTCAAATCCATCAGCTATGTTTTCATCAAGATTAATAATCTCTTGCTTTAGCTTATCAGTTATCCTTTCATCTGCATCTAAACTAAGAATCCATTCATTTGTTGCCTGCGAGACTGCAAAATATTTTTGTTCCGCAAAACCTTTCCACTCATTGTAAATTACTTTATTAGTGTATTGTTTAGCTAAATCAACTGTATTATCAGTACTTCCAGAATCAACAACAACAATTTCATCAGCCCATTTTACGCTTTCAAGACAATCTTTAATATTCTTTGACTCATTTTTTGTAATGATTACGACACTCAATTTATTCATAGTTAATTAAAGACATTTAAAAGATAAATTTTTTCTTTATTTAGAAAATAGTGATAAAATAAAAGAGATTTTTAATTTCAGGTTGAATTTACATTCAATCAAAGTTCGAAATGATAGTCAAGAATTCCTAATCTTTGCTATAATCACGGAAAGGATCAGGCTTACTTTCAAAGGGTTTTGATAATTTATTTGCTATTATAAGTGCAACTATTATTAAAATTATATCTATCATAAATACAAAATTATTTTATAGTGAAAATATAAGAAATAAAACCTTCAGTCTATTAAGCAATTTATTTGTAAATTTGGTAAAATAATTTGAAATAAGAATGGAAATAATTCAATATACACCTGATTGGAAAGATAAATGGGATAATTTTGTTCTTGAATCAAATAATGGAACAATGTTTCATCTTCAAAAATTTTTTGATTATCACACACCTGGTAAATTTAATTTTAATCATTTAATATTCCTTGAAAAAAATGAAATTGTTGCTGTCCTCCCGGGTTCAATAATCAATAATACTCTATTTGAATCGCCAATTGGTGCAAGTTATGGCTCTATTGTAACAAAAGATTTGAAGTTCACAAAAGCTTTGGAAATTGTTCAAACTTTAATTGACTATGGTAAATCACAGGGTTGGAAAGAAATTCTTCTCACCTCAGCTCCAAGAATTTATGAACGACATCCAAATGAGAATTTAGATTTTGCAATGTTATGGTTAGGATTTAAATATGATTTGCACTATATATCAAGTGCTATAAAACTCTTTCCTGATAGAGATATTATCTCACGATTCCAACAAACTGTAAGAAGAAACATAAGAAAAACATTTAGAAACCCTGATATCAGAGTTGAAATGAATGATCGTTATGATGAATTCTATCCAATACTCGTCGAAAATAAAGCTCGTCACGGTGTTAAACCAACTCATACTTACGAAGATTTATTAAAACTTAAAGAACTTTTACCAGATAACATAAAATTATTTATGGTTTATTATAAAAATAAACCAATTGCCGGGTCAAATCTTTTTATTTGCAATGAAATAGTAACTCTGTGTTTTTATAATATGTTGCTTTATGAATATGAACACTTAAAACCAATTCATCGAGTAATGTATGAAGTTGTTAAATGGTCAACTGAGAATGGTTTTCAATATGTTGATATAGGTGTTTCACAAGATACAAAAGCATCAAATCCAATGACTCCAAGCATCAGTTTAATTGACTTTAAAGAAAAGTTTGATGCTAAAACAGTAATGAGAAATACCCTCAAATATGTTTACTCGTAAATGACTAAAAAGAAAGCTCTGATTGCCTTTCTTGGAAATATAAATTACGATACTCGCTGTTTTAATCTATTCAACTCTCTTAAAAAAGCTGGATATGAAGTTGAATTTATTGGATTTGATTGGTTAACAAAAAATTTTACTTCTCAAAAAGGTGAAAAGACTATTTATAAACTAGTTAAAAAATCTCCTTCTCTTACTTTTTACTTTAAGTTTTATTCAATTCTAAAATTAAATCTATTGATAAAAAAATATGATTTACTATTTGCAGAGGATTTATATACGCTGCCAGCTTGCATAATAATTGGAAAATTAAAAAGAGCGAAAATAATTTATGATAGTCGTGAACTTTTTGGTTTCCTTGCTGGATTAAAAGACAGACCTTTCATTCAATTTTTATGGCAGATTGTAGAAAAAATTTTTATAAAAAAATCCGATTTAGTTTTAGTTACCGGTCTATTAGATGAATTATTCTTACAAAAAAAATATAATATTTCGAACACAATAGTGATTAGAAATTTACCATTGTTTAATAAATCTTTTAAGAAAATTGACTTATATGATAAATATAAAATTGATGAATCAAAAAAAATTTTAGTTTATCAAGGAGTTGTCGTAAAAGGGAGAGGAATAAGAATAATATTTGATTTATTAAAACAGACTGATGAATATATCTTATTGATTTTAGGAGATGGAGAAGATTTAACCTACTTCAAAGAATTAGCAATTTCAATGTCAATAAATCATAAAGTAATTTTTGTTGGAAAAATTCCTCAGGAAGAATTACTGAACTACACATCTGGTTCTTTTGTAGGATTATCTTTGATAGAAAATTTAAGTTTGAGTTACTATTATGCATTACCAAACAAGTTATTTGAATACATTATGGCCGAAATTCCGGTAATTGTCACAAATCTTCCTCAAATGAAATCAGTTATTGATGAATTTCAAGTTGGATATGTTGTCGAAGAAAGTGATATTGAAAGTTTGAAAGCAATTCTTCAAGAACTCTCATCGGATAAAAATCATTATGAGCAATTAAAACTTAACTGTAGAAAAGCATCTGAAATTCTATGTTGGGAGAAAGAGTTCACTTTACTTAATAAAAAACTTCAGGATTTTTTATCGTAGATGCAAACTATATGTAAGGGTTTGTTATAAATTTTATTTGCCAACCAATCAACAATTAACCATAAACTAAGTGGCAGAAATTTCAATATTACATAAGAACGAAGAAATATTAATAGCTTATTTCCAAAAATTATTGAATTGAATTTCAACAGATCCTCACTTTCATATAAACTTTTAAGAATTTTTTCATCAAAGGAATGAAGATGAGCATTCTCAGGAGTTTTTTTGTTACAATGAATACAAAGATGATATCTGATTTTTTCTTTATAAGGAGTTGAAATAATTATTCTCCCTCCTTTCGATAATACTCGAAATAATTCTTTGACAAATCCTTTAGGATCAAATGTATGTTCTAATACTTCCGAAGCAACTATGCAATCAACAGAACAATCCTTAAATGGTAGTCTAAATGAATCAGAAACAATTGGGAAGTGATTATCACTATTTAATTCATTATGGATTCGATTAGGATTGATTTTTGAGATATCTAATGAGATTACTTTTCTACCTTTTTTAACCAACGATTTGGCCAACCAACCTGAACCACATCCAACATCAAGAATTAAATTAGTTTTCTTAGGAATTTGCTTTAGTATTATTTCGTGTAATCTTCTTTCTTCATCTTTTGCTGGACCAATTCTCTCTTCAAAATAATCGAACTCCTCTGCATCAGTTTTGTAATGTGTTATGTAGTCAAATTTTTCTGCAGACATAATTAAAACAAAAAGGAAATGGAAAAAACATTAACATTTCCTAAAGATAATTTGAATGGAATAAAAGCATAATCCAATTTAAGATTACCCCAAATCAAGCCGAAACCAGCCGTTAAATCTCGACTTTCATAATTTGTTTGATATCCACTTCTAATACTAAAAAGCTTGTTGTAAATAAACTCTATTCCAAAGTTAAGATGGTAATTTGACTTGAAATATTTCTGATACTCTGCAGCAATCATTAAGTCAGTATCTAAGTCTAAGATTGTAAACTTGTATTGAGAACTAAGTCTAAATTCCGAGGGTAATTCAGTTGATTTATTTCTAAGTGAATTCATTGAGCCAATGTTTCTAACCACTGATGATAAAGTTAAATTTTCAACAGGTGTAGTATAAGTTAATCCGAAGTCAAATCCGACTCCAGAAGCTTCGTAGTTTAATATACCTTCATATATATATCTTATAGTCGCCCCAATTGATATGTCATTTGAAAATCTATAAGCAGATGATAAACTTCCATAGAAGTAATTTGCATTGAACTTTGCTTCTGGTTCACCAGGTCTTGTTCTTATTTCAATATCATCAACATTTGTTATGTTAAACCCAAATGCAATTGGAAAACCATAAATGTCTGTTTTGATACCAAATAATTGACTGTTAATATCTTGAATCCAAGAATTGTGAGCCACAAAAACTTCATTTCTTTCAGATTTTAATCTTGAGGGATTATAGTGAAGTGCAGTTAAATCATCTGAGATAACACTTCCCAAGTCAGCAAGTGCTAAATTTCTTGCACCAAAACCAAATTTCAAAAAGGATAATCCTATGTTTCCTGCACTTTGAGAATAAAGATCTAAGTTTATTAAAATGATTGTGATTATTATTTTCTTCATACAACTATCTTAATTAAAAATTAAAGTTCAAACCAACTACGTGTTTATTTGAAGGTGAATAAGGTTCAATTGAAAACGCGTAATCAAATCCAATTCTATATTTATTTAATTGCTGAGAGTAACTAAAACCAAAAGCTGTTTTAATTGGCCAATCATTATTATTAATATTTATTTGATCTATACCACCACGCAAAAACAAATTTTCAAATATTCCATATTCAATACCAAACTTTAAGATATTCGTCGAAGCATTACTATTTTCAAATTCACCTACAGCAATAAATTGATAGTCAATGTTTTTATAGTAAACTCCAATTTTTTTTAGCAAAGGGAACTTATCTTCTGTTGCAATTCCCCTCTGCCCATAGATAGTTCCACTATCCCATTTGTATTTACTGTTAATATCACTAATTACAAATGAGAAACTTAAATTATCACTAAACAAGTATAGAGCCCCAATGTCAATTCCAAGAGAGGTTGAAGTCATTTTTTCATACAATGAATAGTAATAAAATTTTACAGTTAGACCCAAGGCAAGTTTTTCAGAAAATTTATTAGCAATACCAAGAAAAAATAAGTTTTCCGAGGTTGATAATTCTTTAGTTTTTAATCCGTTGTTGTCCCTACCATCAATGTTTGAGACACCTGAATTCAATATTCCAGCACTGAATCCTGCAATTGATGATGGTTTTCTGTTCGTTGAGGTATCTTTAGATGAAAAAAATTCAAATCTCTTTGTAAAGCTTAAAAAATTAAGTTTTCGATCTAATGATAAAAAAGTGTAAGCAGTCTGCACTGAATTTCCTTTTTGAAAAACAGATGAGGCTGGATTATAATAAGCGACTAAATTCCCTTCAATCAGCGCTGAAGAAGCATTTCCAAGACCAATTCCTCTAGCACCAAATCCCATTCTACTGAAAGCACCAGGTTTTGAGGACATTTGACTTGTTTTGGGTTGAGCTAAAATTGAATTAGTGATTAGTATTAGAGTTAAAAATGAGTAAACTATATTTTTCAAAATGTTTGAAACAAAATATTTCAATTTAATCTTCAAAATTACCTCTACTGTAAAACTAAAATTTTTCCGAAGTAAGAATTTTCATCTCCTACATCAACTCTGTAAAAGTAAACACCATTTGGAACGTAAGCTCCATTTTCATCTTTACCATCCCAAAATTCAGGAGTTCCTTCTAGATCATTATTTCTTTCGGCATTTTGAATTATTGTTCTGACTGGATTAAATGCAAAATCAAAAACTCGGATAGTCACTCTTTCACTTTTACCTTTAGTGCTGTATTTTATTTTTAATAGATCTTGTCTTGGAGAAAATGGATTCGGATAACAATAAGTTTCATTATCAGAGCTCAGTGGCTTTGAGGCAAGATACAGTTTCCAGTCCCCTTCCCATATTTTTCCAATCGATTCCTTAAGTCTTGCAAGACCATCATCACTTCCAAGAAACACGTAATCATCAATAACCCCAGCACTGTAAAATGTATTTGTTCTCAATACCGCTTTAGTTTTTTGATCGAATATTGAATTTGGTAAAATCCAACTTCTACCTAAATCAGTGGTTCGAAAAGCACCGTTTCCAGTTAAAACAAAAACTTGTTCAAACTTGAATGCAAAATTATGAGGTCTTTCTCCTAACAGAGTTGTTATCCAACTGTTTCCTCCGTTAAAAGAAAAACTTGTTGCATAGAATTCATTTTGATCTTCAGCTTTCCAGGTTGATGCCCAAATAGAGTTGTTAAATGGATTATATTCTAAAGCAGTAATAAAATTTCCGCTTATTGGTTCACTCTGATTTTGATGGTTAAATTTTACCCAACTAATTCCACCATCCGTTGATTTGTTAATTCCATTAGCAGTGCCAACATAAATAGTTGAATTTCCATCAGTAGCTATTGAAAAAACTCTATGATTAAGGTTTCCTTCAGAACAAAAGCTACCTGCAACTGGAGATAGACAAAAATCTAGCGTATCTGTAGGTTTGATAGAATTTAATCTATCAGGAGGTAGAACTACTCTTTGCCAACTTTGTCCCATATTTGTGCTTTTTCTCAATCCGCCTGCAAACGAGGCTATCCAAATTGTTCCAGGAGTAAATGCAATATCATAAGTAAGATTTTGAATAGTAACAGTTACAGGCAAAGCTCTAATTTGATTTATTCCATATTGAACTTTATCATCATTTTGATTATCAATCGGTTGAGGAATACTTTGCCAGGTTACTCCATTATTTGTTGTATATTTAAGACCTGTTCCAGATGGCAATCTTTGTCCTCCGGGAACTTCGACGGACTTTGCAGTTGCACACCAAAAAACTCCATTATCATATCCGATTGCAGAAACATTATCAGTCCCGAAATCAGGTCTTCCATAAAAATTTATCCAGTTTTCTCCTTTATCAAAAGAAACACTTACACCTCTACTCGTCCCTAACCAGATTGTATCGCCGATTGTAATTATGTCAATAATACTATTACTTGTCGGAGTTTTGGCTGATATTTTTTCAAAGTCTTTAATTTCATCTGCAAGTTTATAATTTGTAAGCAAAGATTGTGCAATCAGAGAATTAATAAAAAGAAAAAAAGAAAAAACTATAGTTCTAATAATCATTGTATGAGCACCAAATAATTAATGATATTACTTGATAAACCACCTCGATCCAAAGCCTTGAATTCAAAACGATATGTTCCTTTTGCATTATTCTGATCAACCTGGATTTTACGAGAAAAAATTCCATCTCCTGCAGTTATGTCTCCATTAAGACTAATATTTCCGTCGTCGAAAAGTTGTGTTTTTATATTATTAGTAGTACCATCTGGTCGATAAACAACAAAATAAACTTCTTTGATATCGTTTAGACCATTTGGATCAGATGCTTTTACACTTGTTTGAATGATAGTTGTTGAAGTTACAATAAGAGTATCAGGATCAATAAGAGCATTTGAAATAACTGGTGCTAAATTTAACTCACCATTTATGAATTTAAAGGTTGATAGAGCTACTAATTTATTCTTGAATAAATTATCATTAACAAAATACTTTACAGAATACTTTCCGTTTGGATCATTTCTTTTCATTAAAATTTTATTTGAATAAATATTATCACCAGCTATTAGATCGCCATTTTCTGATTTTCCATTATCATACAAAGTAAGTTTCCTAGATAAGAAATTTTTTCCTACAGGATCAAAAATTTCGGCATTAACATCAAATATTTTTGAACCTTGTTGAAATTCTATCGAAATTATAATAGAAGAATCTTGGTAATTGAAAAGGATGGAATCTTTTGGAATAACAGATTTAACCTGATAATTAGAGCTTTCAGTATCAATTACATTATCAAACTTTTTTTCACAAGAAATAAATGAAAAAGAAAATATTGCAAGTGAAAGGTATATAGATGTTTTTACATATTTTTTTATCATATCGTAAGTTTTTTACTTCTATTGTTCATTACAAGGTAAAAATATTTCAATTTAGTTGATAACATTTGCGATAATAATAGGTTCAGGAGAAAAGGATAATATAAAAATCAAAAAGCTAAGCCATCCTAAAAATTTTCTAAAAGCATTTAATTCGTAATGATATGGAATTGGTGGATGCTTGAGTCGAACAATAAAGTATAAAATCATTGCCCAGAAGAACCATCCTGACCATCCAATACCTAAGTTAAAACCAAATGTTGAGTCCAATATTCCAACAATACCAACAGCAAATAAAAAAATAAATGATATTGAAGAAATAGCGTAGTGTTTTTTCTCTCCAAACATTGAGTATGATATATGCCCACCATCAAGCTGTCCAACTGGAATCATATTCATACTTGTAATTAAAAGACCAAACCATCCTGCACATAGATATGGATAATGATAAATTTCGCTCATCGGAGGAAAGAAAGTGTCAGGTTTAACAAAAATTTCTCTTAGTAAAATAAACAATATTGAATCACCAAAAACTAATTGCAGTCCATCTTTGCCATATTCTGGAGAAAAGTAATCTGGATGTATTTCTAAAATGTATTGAACTGGGGGAACATTTAAGAAGCCGTAAATTAATATTCCTAAAGTTGCAATAAATCCAGCAATAGGACCCGCAACTCCGATATCAAACATAATTTTATTTGAATTAACAGGTGACTTTGTTTTAATAACCGCTCCCATCGTTCCAAAGTTGAGAAAATACTGAATTGGTGGAAGAGGAATATAAAACGGTAAAGTTGATTTTATCTTATGATATTTAGCAGCAAAATAATGACCAAACTCGTGAAATGTAATAATAGTTAGTATGCTTAATGAATACGGTAATCCTTTTGCTAAAGTTGAAAACTCATAAGGAGGGAACAGGCCAGTTGTCCACTCAACGCCAGCAATTGTGGTAGTTATAAAAGTTAATAAAAATAAAATTATATGTATTAAATAATTAAAAATCTTTTTTGTGTCCATTTAACAAAAATCAGAAATTTTTCAAATAAACTTTTTCAAATACAGTTTCTTCCTCAAAGGTCAATATTAAACCCAACATTTGAATACTTTTCAATAATATCAAAATACTCACCGTGAATACTATGACCAGAAATAAATGAATAATAAATACTCAAACCTTTTTTATTGAACTTTCCAAACTTGATTCCAAAGTTAATAAAATTATTTCCAATATATTTGTTTTTACCACTCAACTTAAAGTCATAAGCAAAAAATGGATTGATGATATTATCAGTATTATTTGATAAGAAATAATCAAATCCAAGTTGTAAAATATTTTTTTTAACATTCTTTGGTGATGAATGAAAAATATGAGTAAAGCCCAAATAAAATCTCCAATTATAAAATCTAATAAAAGGGAAAATCTCGATAAATTCTCTTGAATAAACTTCAGGCAATCTTCCATTTCTCCATTGAAAAGTTGATTTGTCAAATTGTCCATCTACGAGGTGCGCACTTATGTGAGATAATCTAAATCTTAAGCCAATCTCATTGTCTTCTATAGTCTTTTTATAACCCGAATTTATTCCGAATAAATAATCAATTGTTTCAACCGGGAAATGAAATTCTTTTTCTCCTCTGATTCTGGTATAAGTAAAAAAATCCGCTCCAAATGAAATTACTTCATCAGTTGATTCGTATTGAATCAAATCAATTGAATTTCCTATATCCAGGCGGATATTATTTTCTTTGACATTGAAAAGAAATCCAACTCTTGGTTCTAAAAAATTCGCTGTGAATGGTTGGATATTAAGTTCACTCGGAAACCATTTTTTCTCTGATTGAGCAAAGATTAAAGTAAAATTAAAGAAAATAAATATGTAAACCAGAATTGATAATACAATAAAATTTTTTTTCTTCATTCTATAAATTTTAATAAGAATTTTTATTTATCAATTTTTTCAATTTTTGTTTAATAAGTTTATTGTAACCATACTTAAACTTAGATGAAAGACTTGAAATAGAGTAATAATTTGTAGGAAAAGCAAAAGAGGGTTCAAAATAACAATTAACAGTACACCCTTCGCAAAAATCAAATCTCCCTTCCATTTTTTTATAATACTGAATTAACTCAGATTTTCTTATCTCCTCTATTGGTCTATCAATTGGAATTTTGTTATTACCAAAATGATAACAAGGAAGAATTATTTCATTCCACGGCGATATAACTATTACTCTTGAAACAGCTTTACATTTTGGATTGTCAATATGATTACCACCATCTCTTCTTAATTTCATAAACCCTTTGTTCAAATAAATATCTAATTTTCCTTCACAATATTCTTCAATAAAATCTATTGCTTCTTCATTAAGTCCTGGATTACCGAAATATGAAAAAACAGGATTTACTAGTAAAATTAAATCATATTTTCTAGCAATCTCGTGCATTCTTGGTAGCTTTAGATAAGTTTCATTAGTAACAGTAAAAAGAATATCAGGAAATTCTCCAAGAGATTTTGCAAGCTCTATACTATTAAATACACTTTTATAACAATTAACTTTTCTGATTTTATTATGCTCTTCTTCATCTGGTGAATCAAGTGAGAAATGAAGTAGATTAACATTACCAGCAAGTTTTTCGGCAAATTTTGGATAGAGTAGTCCATTAGTTGTAATACTTGTTTGCATTTTAAAACTTCGTGCGAATTTGGCCATTTCAGCAATGTCTTTATGCAAGAGAGGTTCACCACCAGTTAAATCAATAAATTTTACTCCAAGTTTTGCAAGCTGCTCTACATTAGATTTGAAGTCTTCGAGCTTTGCATAAGGTGTATCTTTAAAGTTTTCGTGAAATCCGAAATGACAGAATTCACAGTAAGCATTACATCGATAGGTTACATAGTAGTTACATAGCAAAAGCATTAATAAGTTCTCCCCTTCCAAATAACTTTTCTATTAGGCAAGACGATGAAAGGAAGAACTACCACGTAAATCAAGTAATACAATTGATGATGAAAAAAATATTTTAGATTTTTTTCTATTCCGAGTTTTTTATGCACAGGATAAAGAATAATGAAATCCATCAGTAGTTTGAATACAACCAAAACCAACCAATTAAAAGAAAAAAAAATAGGAGTCAAAAGAACAAGTAGATTTGCTGAGAACCCCCAAAACATAATAACAAAACCACGAAACGGAACTCCCAGGCCACCAACTCCCCATCTTTTCTTTTGCCTAATAAGACTTTTAAGATTTTTACAAGGCAAAGAAGTAACAAGTGAATCTTTATCTAGAGGAAAAATCACTTTATATTTTTTAAGCTTATAAATTGCATTCATCAAAGTAAAGTCTTCTGTTACACTGAATGGTAGGGCTTCATATCCACCAACCTCATCGTAAGCTGATTTTCTATAAGACATATTATTACCAATACAAGAAATGGGCATACCAATATTTACTGTACCTGAACCAGCGGTAAGCAAATAAATAAAATCCAAAGCTTGAATACCACCGAACCAATTATCAGCTACTTGAGTTGTAAATCCTGTTACAAGTCCAACATCTTTTTGATAGTAACTGCAAATTGTTTTTACCCAAGTTGGCTTAACTTCGCAATCTGCATCAGTTGTTAAGATTATTTCACCTTTGGCTTTTTTGACACCATAAGCGAGGGCTCTCATTTTCCCAATCAATTTTGAATTTTCTTGTTGAGTTGTAATTTTTTTGAAATGAGGTTTATCTTTTATAAAATCATCTACAATTTTTCCTGTCAAATCTGTTGATTGATCATCAACGATTATAATTTCAAGTTTACCTTCTGGATATTCAAGCTTATCGAGAGAATTCAAAGTTCTTAAAATATTTTCCTCTTCATTGCGAGCTGCCACAATTACTGTTGCAGTTGGAAGTTTATCAGATGATATTTTATCAAATTTTTTACTTGCTCCAACAATAAAAATTACAGTCTGAAATAAATAACCAGCTAAAATGACCATAAATATTATTTCAAACATTCCTCTGGTTCTCCAAAAGTGAAATTATTTCTTTTTACTTCATCCACAATAAATTCAATTGAATCTTTAATTATATCTTTCGATTTAATGCTGTCGTGTAATACTATTATTGAATTATTTGTTAAAAAATTTTTAACTGCAAACTTAACCAACTCAAGGTTATTTTTATAATCATAAGTTAACAGTGACCACATTACATTTTTTAATTTTAATTTTTCTAAAGCTTTTTTTGTTGTAAAATCGAATTTGCCGTGAGGAGGTCTAAAATATTTAACCTGGTAATTAAACTTTTCAAGCATTAAAGTATTAAACTTTTGAATCTGCTTTAATTTTTGATAATCAGTTAAATTCAACAATACTTGATGATTAAACGTATGATTTCCAATAGAATGACCTTCTTTAATTATTTCACCTGTTAAAGAAATATTTCTCAAAATATTTTCTCCAACACAAAAAAATATAGCTTTTATTTTGTGCTTTGATAAAATATTTAATATATCCGCTGTTATATTTGAAATAGGTCCATCATCAAAAGTTAAGAGTATTTTATTATTAACTGTATTCCAATAAAAACTTCTGAATATTTTTTTAATTATTGTAGGCGGATTATACTTATACTTCATTGAAAAGTAATTAATTCTTGAAAAATCTTATGAGTTTATTAACTCAACAAATTTACTATAAAAAAGATTATCTAAACATATAGATGAATTATTATTTATTCGATTAATTAAAACTAAATTAAAATTAAATAAGTCAGATTGATTTATAAATTATTCTGATTTCAAATTAAAATTTATGAGAGAAAATTTTAAATAATATTATATTGGATATAATCGATTTAGGAATAATCTCTTTTTTCGAAAAATTATTTAATCATTTAAATAATTCCTAAATCATCTTTTTTAACCCATCCTACTTTGCCATCTTCAAGTCTTATTTTTAACCAATCATCAACTTTA